>NZ_CAWUDN010000147.1:0-15510 GCF_963920915.1 Nostoc sp. PCC 9305 | reverse complement strand
AGAGGCGCAGAGAACACTGAGAGAAGAAAGAAACGCTTAACTGAACTGTATTGGGTTATAAACAAGTAGCAATTCAATACTTGTTCTTTTTGTAACTTGGCAAATTGGCAACTCTCAGAAAATTAACTGTGTTATTTTCAATACTATACAAGGTGTATTTGCACTTTCAAGCTATTTAGACGGGCTGCAACCCGTCTTTTTTATCCCTGAATCATTTTAAAATCTCGTTAAATCTTGTTTTCGGGTAGAACTGAAAATGCTCTTTCAGGAGGCAGCAGCCCACTAATCGGTATTCCCAGCCGGAGGCTGGGAACGAGGTAAGACATTGCCATAAATTAGCTGCCAGTGGAAGCACTTGCGCTTTCTTTTACAACTTCAGCTTTTTTGTCATTAATAGGAAGTTGCACAACATAGACTGAACAAGGAGCATGGTGAAGAACGTAATTACTGACACTGCCGAGTAATAGTTCCGCTAGACCAGAGTGACCTCTACGCCCAATGACAATGAGATCGGCACCCCAATTCCCCGCTAAGTCACAAATCACTCGACTAGGGCTGCCAGGGATTTGCCTAAATTCAGCGTTCACAGCCGCTGTATTTGCTTGGGCGGAGAACGATTGCAACATCTCCACACCTTGATTTTTCCATTTCTCCCACTCCTGGATGTGAGACTCTGAGACTTGGTTCCACATTCCTGGATAGTAGTCAAAAGTAGACACTGGTATATAAGGACTACCTTCTTCTTCAGTAGATAAAACGTGTAGCAGGAATAAACTAGCTCCAGTCATCTTAGCTAAAGCAACGCCTTGTTCAAAAATATGTTTGCCCATCTCAGAGCAATCCAATGCAAGCAGAATTTTTTTAAACATATATACCTCTAATACTTAGGCTAGGTGAGTTTTTTCAGATCCTCATCTTATATAGGACTCCTATTTAATTTTTGAACAAGACTCAGTACGGATCTATACCTTCATTTCCTGTTCCCTGCCCACGCAAGTAAATTCAGGAATCAAATCGGATTCCTATAGTTAGGTATAGAGAAATAATTTGAGAAACTTGTGAGGGATGCAAAAGAGCATACAACACTTTATATTACATTTTGAAGTGTAAAAAGTCGGTTAAAGCATGGAGTTAGATGATTACCGACACTACCATTAACCATATATGAACTAGTAACAGAGCCATTCTCGATTGCTCTGTTAGAGGATGTTTGAAAAATCTAATTTATTACTAACCAGGCGACTAGAAGTCGCGGCTACACAAACAAAACCTGCCTACGCAGGTTAAAAACCTTAATTTTCTCTTAGTCCACGGAGATGGACTAAGTTTTGTGTAGTAGCGAATTCTATTCGCTAAATACTTTTCTTTTCAAACAACCTCTTAGAGCAGGATTGTTTAGAAGTAAATTGAGTGGAGAATAATTCTAGAAAGCACTATTAGATTAATTTCAGGTTTGATTCCGCCGAAAAAACCCGTATTTTACAAATTCTCCAGAGCAGTGTTTATCTTTTGTCTCTAGAAGCTTTTATTCAATTATCTCTTCGTTAGTCCAATCCTCTCTCAATCAAAAGTAGCTTTTAACTGATTACTCCTGAAAGCGGGTGCAGTATTGTTAAATGAAAACTATGTCTGGTTTCAGTTTTCAGATACCTTTCTTGCAAAGGTTGCCATTGCTGCCACGACTGGTAACGATTTTCTGTTAACAAATTAGCAAGGGTGGGCAACTCAGTCTCAATTTCTGACTTGTATACATCTGCTAGCCAGTCAGTTAAAACGGCACTATCTTGCATCGTACCCAAAATTTCTTGGATATTTTTCACTTCTGTAATATAAGCTGCGTAAGAATCGCCATATAAGTCAGTAAATAACTCCATCTGGTAGCGTATACGTTTAGCTTCTTTTCGCAAACTATGAAGACTTTCACCTTCTGTTTTCAATTGTTTTTCTATCTTTTTTGCTTTCCAGTTTTTCTGGATTTTCACTTCTGATTCTACAACTTCAGTCCCAACTAGCCAACCCGGATGTAGAAAGAAATTACTCACTTCTGGTAAAAGTAAGTCTGGTAGCACTTGCTGAATAGCAATAGATGCCAAAGGTTGATAACTGGGTTTCTCTAACCACTTATCCAATGCATCTTTTAAAGACTTGTAAGATTCATCATTTAATGTTTTCTGCACACTCGATTCTACATCTTCACGTTGTTTTGCCAAAGCTGTAAAAGCTGTTTGCAGAGATTCTTGCTCTTTGCGGGGTAAGTTTGGTTTATAAGTGTTTTCCAAACTTTCTTTAAGTACGTCTAAATCTCGCAGATTACCAAGACGACGGGCTATTTTACCAATATTTTTATCGCTGATTGGTTTCGACACATCCACCGCTATCCCAAACCGAGTTACCGCTGTCCGTAGGCGGCGCATTCCCACTCGCATTTGGTGCAGCGCTTCTGGATCTTCATCTTTCTTTACTGATTTTTCCCACTTCAAGGTTTTCTTAAAGTGTTTTTCAATCGCTTGGTAGGCGTAGTCACCGAGAGTTTTTACTGTAGGTTGTGTAGCTAATTTCATAATGGATCTGAATGATTACCTCATGAGGTTATTGCATAATAACAATATTATTTAAAAAATTGCATCTACTTTTGATATTTTTTTAGCTATGAGGATTGTCAGGTATGCTTATGACGATTGATAGTTGTATTCTCTGCTATAAATATGCAATATTTGTCAAGGGTACTTCAAACCGTCAAGTTGATATGAACTATAGTTTTGAGATAAATACTTTTAGAAAACCAAATCACATCTTATAATAGCATGTCTAATGTTTTTGTAACTCTCAATATAATTTAAAATGCCAAATTTACATTTACTAAATCAAGTTTTATTGACTTTTGTAGATTCTTTTAAGGAACATAGAAAAGACTTATCAGCAGTGCTGCTAACACATCAGAAGTATTTATGGTTAGGGTCAGATGAAACCTCTACTATTGAGCGTCTCTCTTTAGTTGATACTGAGAATTTTACCGAACATCAACAATTTAGAGTAGCAGAATTTATCAGTTTACCTGCACCAGAAGACAAAGAAATCGATATAGAAGGACTGGCTTATGCTGATAATTACTTATGGTTTGTTGGTTCTCACAGCTACAAACGCAAAAAATTTAAACCTGAAAATACAGATGCCAAAAACTTTAAAAGGCTCGGAAAAATTGAATCAGAACCTAACCGTTACGTCTTAGGACGGATTCCTCTCATAGACGGTAAGCTATTCTCATCTTGTCCACACCCCCAAAAGCCAGACGTGCAATTGAATGCCGCTAAATTAGAGGTAACTAATCAGGGTAATGTGCTGATGACAGCTTTAGCAAATGATGCCCATTTAGGCTTGTTTATTCAAGCAGCAATTCCTGGAAAGGATAATGGTTTTGATATTGAAGGAATAGGCATTTATCAAAACCGTGTCTTTTTGGGTTTGCGCGGCCCTGTATTGCGGGGTTGGGCTGTGGTGCTGGAAATAGAGTTAGAAGATTCTACCCCTGGACTGATGAAACTAAAGCAAATTGGGGAATTGCAGGAGTTATATAAAAAGCATTTTATCTGGTTGAATGGTTTGGGAATTCGGGATTTGTATGTAGATGATAAAGATTTGTTGATTTTAGCCGGGCCAACGATGGATTTAGATGGCCCCGTGCAAGTTTATCGCTGGGTAAATGGTGTGAATTTACGAGAAAATGTCTTCAGCAATCCCGATTTTGTGCAAGATATTCCCTATGGAAATCGGGAAGAGCATGCGGAGGGAATGACGCTGTTTCAGGATGTAGCTGGTATACCTTCGCTATTGGTAGTTTATGACTCTCCAGCAAAAAGTAGGCTGGTGGATGATGGTGGAGTAATTGCGGATGTGTTTAAGTTGGGCTAACTTAAATCTTGGATTTGGGATTTTAGAGACTTCCAAGAAATAAATTATCCGAATAAACGTAGACGCGGAGCGGCTTGCCGCAGGCTACCACAGAGACACAGAGAACACAGAGAGAGGAGAAATAGAGAAGGTTTTTTCGTCAGTTTTGGGACATTTTTTTATTTGGAAGTCTCTTAGATTGTTAAATGTTAGTAGAAATTGCTTGTACGGGACAGGTGGGGATACACTGTTCGCAGACTATACAGCGCGATCGCGTGAATGTCAACTTGTACGTCTCTGGCTGGAGGGTGAGGGCTTCGGTAGGACAAACCCCAGTACACAAGCCACAGTGGACACACACATCCTCGTCGATCGCAATTTCGCCTAATGTCGAAGAAACATTAACATTACGCGATCGCATCCACTCGATCGCTGCATCTAATTGATCGATGTCTCCCGATAATTCCACTACCAGTTTGCCAATTTGATTTGGGGCAACTTGGGCGCGGATAATATTGGCGGCGACGTTGAACTCTTTGGCCAATACGTAAGTGACTGGCATTTGCACGGCGCGTTTCGGGAAGGTGAGTGTTACTCGTTTTTTCACAGATTTAGCAGAGGGTTTTTTCTGTTGTAGCGTATTGAGAGTTTTATCAGTCCTTTTTTACGGTAAGTTGCACGAACGACCAAGGCCAGAGAAAGTCTATTATGTGGATATAGGCACTGCATAATGGGAGCATCCCGTTTTGGCAGATCGCCCTACGCTAAGGCGCACGCGAAGAGAAGTGAAGTCTGGGGCTATACAAACTTTCGTCCGCTTGGGCGGACTCTATAAAACCCGCGCAGGTGGTCACTGAGCCTAGTCGAAGTGCGGGTTTAGTCTGTATAGCCGCGATTTCTAATAGCCCGGTGTTTCATCCCAAAAGTGGATGCTCCCCTGCATAATAACTGCATTACAGGAAATACTGATGGAACGTTCAAAATTAATTGCTATTCTTACAGGTGCGATTTCGGTGATTTTAGCGATCGCCTATCTCATCGTAGTCCAACTCCTGGACTACCGGGATATGAAACCCGCCCCCATTAGTCAAGTTGACTCACCACCCGCGATTACTATCTCTCACTGGCAGGTTGACAAAATCACCCAAATATAAATTACATTTAGTCGATTTGTAGAGACGCAATCAATCGCGTTTCTACTCATTGATATGAATTGATAAAACTAATGATAACTATTGATTCATCCCTCACTCAATGCATAGATAAGAATAAATACCTATTCTTTGTTGCTTGAATAGTTCCTTATATAAGAAATAATTAGAGTTATTATCTCAAATTTATTTAATAAAGTAATTCCTTTTTGCTTGATATAAAGGTAAGCTGTTTTTAACAAAATTAAGCAAAGATAAATTTCCCTTATCTGTGAGCGCTGGGTTAACTGGGATCAACGCCAGTTGATTCCAAAGCCAAATTTTTTGATACAAATTTAGAGGTGAGTTGATGGCTCAGTTTCTACTAGAGACTGTTTGGCTAGTTCCGTGCTATGCCTTAATAGGTGGTTTGTTAGCCGTGCCTTGGTCGCCAGGGATCATTCGGAAAACAGGGCCAAGACCGGCGGGTTATGTAAACTTGGTGATGACATTTTTGGCGCTTGTGCATAGTGCGATCGCCTTACAAGCAACTTGGAATTATCCAGCCCAAGAAGTCTTTATTCCTTGGTTATCTACGGCTGGTTTAGACTTAACCATTGCTTTGGATATATCCTCAGTCAGTGTCAGTGCTTTAGTTGTGATTACTGGCTTGAACTTGCTGGCGCAGATTTATGCGATCGGCTACATGGAAATGGATTGGGGTTGGGGACGCTTCTATTCTTTGTTGGGATTATTTGAAGCGGGATTATGTGCCCTTGCTTTATGTAATAACTTGTTCTTCAGCTATGTAATTCTGGAAGTCTTGACGCTGGGAACCTATCTACTAGTCGGCTTATGGTTTAGTCAGCCGTTGGTAGTTTCAGGTGCGAGAGATGCTTTCTTAACCAAGCGGGTGGGAGACTTATTCTTGCTGATGGGCGTGTTGGCATTATGGCCTTTAGCTGGAACTTGGAATTATACAGAATTAGCTGAATGGGCGGCTACTGCTAACGTCAACCCGACAACTATGGCACTGGTAAGTTTAGCTTTAATTGCTGGGCCGATGGGTAAATGTGCCCAATTCCCCCTGCATTTATGGCTAGATGAAGCGATGGAAGGCCCGGTTCCCAGTACGATTTTGCGGAACTCGGTAGTAGTAGCTAGTGGTGCATGGGTGCTGATTAAATTGCAACCTGTGTTAACCATCTCGCCTATAGCTTCCTCGGCGATGGTTGCGATTGGTGCGGTGACAGCTGTGGGTGCTTCGTTAATTGCGATCGCTCAAATCGATATGAAACGCTGTCAATCCTATTCTGTCAGCGCATACATGGGTTTAGTATTCATCGCGGTGGGAGTGCAACAAGACGAAGCAGCGCTATTGTTAGTCCTCACCCACGCCATATCCGCAGCACTATTGGTGATGAGTACGGGCGGAATTATCTGGAATAGCATCACCCAAGACGTAACCCAAATGGGTGGATTGTGGAAGCGTCGCCCGATTTCTGGAATCGCCTTTATTGTCGGCAGTTTGGGATTAATTGGTTTTCCACCACTGGGTAGCTTTTGGGCGCTGATGGAATTAGCAGATGGGCTGTGGGAAACTCAACCTTGGTTAGTGGGAGTAATAATCGCGGTAAATGCTTTGACAGCCGTGAGTTTAACCAGAGAATTCGCTTTACTTTTTGGCGGTAAAGCTACACAAATGACAGAGCGATCGCCTGAAGCTCACTGGCCGATGATTCTGCCAATGATGATTCTACTTGGCTTTAATCTAAATCTTCCTTTCATCTTGCAAAATTTATCACTTTTACCAGATTGGGTAAGCCTAAATAAAGATGTCGCACTACTTTTAAATTGGTCAAGTATTTTCGGTTGCAGTATCACTGGTGTGATTTATTTCAGCAAGATTCCCAAACCGATTCGCCTGCCTTGGAAAGGGTTACAAGACTTAATCGCATACGACTTTTACACCCCCAAACTCTATAAAATGACCATTATTTTTGGAGTTGCCAAAATTTCCCAACTTGCCGATATGATTGACCGCTTTGTAGTCGATGGTATCGTTAATTTTGTTGGTTTATTTTCGCTATTAGGTGGTGAAGGTCTCAAATACAGCAACTCTGGGCAAACCCAGTTTTATGCACTCACTGTTCTTTTAGGAGTGAGTTTTTTAGGAATGTGGGTAACTTGGCCATTTTGGGGAATGCAATTTTTAAATATGGTTTTTCAAATCTCGACAATTGGATAGCAGTAACAAAATAATTCGTAATTGATAATGGGCTTCGCCCCGCTACGCTAACGTAATTCGTAATTGAAGAGTTGGAAATTAAAATTTCAACAGTTAACGTAGACCAAAAAAGACAATTACAAGCAAGCGTTTCACCAATAATTACGAATTACGAATTACGAATTACGAATTAGTTAATATTGTGAGGAGAATTTCATGAGCAGACAATATCCCCAAATCAATCTTTCCAGAAGAGGTTTATTGAAGTTTGGTGCAGGCGCGATCGGTACAGGTGTATTGACAGCCGGACTGGGTTCCAACTTGCTTGCAGCCGAAACCAAACCAGTAGAAGATGAGATTACTCCCGATAAAGCATTGCAAGAATTATTAGATGGGAATGATAGATTTGTCAAAGCAAAACGTCGCAATCCTAACCAAAACCATTCGCGTTTAGTTGAAGTTGCTAAGGGTCAAAAGCCCTTTGCTTCTATTCTCGGTTGTGCAGATTCACGAGTGCCTTCAGAGATTGTCTTTGACCAAGGACTTGGAGATTTATTTGTCTGCCGGATAGCTGGTAATATTGCCACAACACAGCAAATTGGTAGCTTAGAATTTGGTAGCTTAGTATTAGGTTCCAAAGTCATAATGGTAGTGGGGCATGAAAGATGCGGTGCGGTACAAGCGGCGATAAAAGGCGATCCAGTACCTGGACAAATTGGAAGTTTGCTTGAAGCGATTAAACCAAGCGTAGAAAGTTCAAAAGATAAATCAGGAGATAAGTTAGAAAATGCTTGTAAGGCAAATATTTTGGCGCAAGTTGAAAAATTGAAATCATCGACAGTTTTATCTGAGTTAATCAAGGCAGAAAAACTGAAAATAGTCGGTGGTTATTACGATTTAGATACTGGAGAAATTAGTATAGTAAGTTAGCTTTTTTGTCCTTTGTCATTAGTCATTGGTTATTGGCTAAGAGTAAGTCATACAGGACAAAAGACAAAGGACAAAAGACAAAGAATAAAGGACAAAAATACCATGTTAAGTGTCTTGATTTGGCTGCCGATTTTCGCTGCTATTCTCATAGCAATATTACCTGTAAGCATACCTAAGCATCGCATTCGTTTAATAGCATTAATCTTTTCAGGAATAGTTCTCTTCTGGAACCTGTTTATCCTGCTAAAATTTGATATCAGCAATCCAGGAATGCAATTTAAAGAGTATTTACCCTGGAATGAAACCCTCGGCTTGAGCTATCAAATAGGTGTTGATGGGCTTTCCATCTTGATGTTGGTGTTAAATAGCCTGCTTACCTGGATTGCTATTTACAGCAGTAGTCAAGAAACTGAACGCCCTCGACTGTTCTACTCCATGATTTTATTAGTTAGTGGAGGAGTTGCAGGTGCTTTTCTAGCAGAAAATTTGCTGCTATTCTTCCTATTTTACGAACTAGAATTAATCCCCTTCTATTTGCTAATTTCCATTTGGGGAGGAGCAAAACGGGGTTATGCTGGGATGAAATTCCTGATTTATACTGCTGTTTCGGGAGCCTTAATTCTAGCGACATTCTTGGGTATGGTGTGGCTGAGTGGTTCTACCAATTTTGCTTTTGATGCAGTCTCTACAGAAAACCTCTCAACAACAAAGCAAATCCTTTTACTAGCAGGAATAGTATTAGGTTTTGGCATTAAAATTCCCTTAATTCCCTTTCATACTTGGCTACCCGATGCTTACGTTGAGGCTTCAGCACCAATTGCCATTCTTCTCGGTGGCGTGTTAGCAAAGCTGGGAACCTATGGACTGCTGCGATTTGGGTTGGGCATGTTTCCCCACGCTTGGAGCATTATTGCACCGACTTTAGCAATTTGGGGAGCAATCAGCGCCATCTATGGGGCAGTAATTGCGATCGCTCAAACAGATATCAAGCGCATGGTAGCATACAGTTCCGTTGGTCACATGGGCTATATTTTGTTAGCTGGTGCTGCTAGTACTCCCTTAGCACTCGTTGGTGCAGTCGCCCAAATGTTTAGCCACGGCATTATTTTAGCCATCCTCTTCCACTTGGTGGGAGTTGTAGAAGCCAAAGTCGGTACACGCGAGTTAGATAAACTCAACGGTTTAATGAGTCCCATACGCGGTTTACCTTTAATTAGCGCCTTACTAGTTTTAAGTGGAATGGCTAGCGCAGGTATTCCCGGTTTAACAGGATTTATCGCGGAATTTATTGTCTTTCAAGGTAGTTTCTCTGCCTTCCCCATTCCAACCATTTTGTGTATAGTGGCTAGTGGATTAACCGCAGTTTATTTTCTCATCCTCCTCAACCGCACCTGTTTTGGCAGACTCGATAACTTTGCCTACTATCCCAAAGTTCTTTGGTCTGAGAAAATCCCCGCTTTAATTTTGGCAGCTTTCATCATCTTTTTAGGAGTACAACCCACTTGGTTAGTGCGTTGGAGTGAATCCACAACTACAACAATGGTGGCTGCAATTCCCTCCTTGGAAAAAACCGTAATCTCTGAAGTAGCACTGAAATAAAAAATACATCAAAACCTTGTAGAGATGGCGATTTATCGCGTCTCAAAACCTATCCTCACAGACGCAATTTATCGCGTCTTAAAATCTATCCCTCAGACGCGATAAATCGCGTCTCTACAAATTTACAATTACCATGACAGCAATTAAAACAGCAATTAAATTACCCCCTTCAAAACACGAGTTTGCCGAAGTAATTCACCGCTTAGAAGCAGGCGGTGCAATGTTACCCGATACTCCAGAAAATTTGATGCAAATCATCGGTTTGTACAAAGCTTATGCTGTGCCGATGGATTTCTACTGGCGCGACCTACTTTATATTGCCGAACGCGAATTTTTAAACCCGCTTCCCTTCTTTAAATACTTCTTGCCCAAAGAGTATTTAGAACTGCATAATCATTACGCCGGCGATGATGCCGATTTACGAATTTGGCGCGGTGAAGCCACTGCACATCCAGAACTTTTGGCATTTATCGAGAAGGGTGAAACTTTCAAAATGCCAAAGTTATTCCATCACTTGTTCCACGATCGCATTAACATGGAATTTGCGGAAGCTTGTATGCGGGCGATGTTGTGGCACAGAGGGATGGGTGGACAATTTGACCCTTACCTAGATTCTGAAGAATACAAAGCCAACGCCGATAGAGCAATTAGAGCTTATTTCCAAGGAAACCCCGTAATGCTGGGACTTTACCAGCTGTTCCCCGATATGTTTTTGGAACAGTGCCGCCAGATGTCATACTACGCCAACCTGGGCTTATTCTGGGAAGTCATGGCCCCAGTATTTTTTGAAATGTCTGATCGCTATGATGAAGGTACCATTAGCAGCGTCCCAGAGGCAATGAGCTTCTTAGTTAATGGTATATTTGCGATCGCAGGTCGTCCCATTTACCATCACGTTTATATTCGTGGTGAATGCTACGAAATTGTTCCCAAATCTAAGGGTTTTATGTGGCTGTATGAAGCCGCATTACCTTACGTAGAAGCAGTTTTCTACCGCACTGCACCTTTCCGAGGAACAAAATCTTATAATGCTCAAGCGCGTCAAGTACCAGAAGACCAGAAAGACTTTCACTTTGGTATTCTTTACGCTGATGTATTTCCAGTGGGTACTGCTGGCATTCCCCCCACATTATTAATGCAAGATATGTTGCATTTTTTGCCCCCATATCTTGTTGATTACTACAGCCAACATTGCCGGGGTGAAGAAGATATGTTGATTCAGTTGGGAGTTAGTTTTCAAAGGTCAATGTACTGTGTCACTTCTGCGGTAATTCAAGCTTTGCGAACTGCTCTTTTATATCCCTTAGATGACCAAAATCCCAAGCATTTACAAGCTAATCGAGACTTTTTTGAAATGCAGCTAAATCGCTTTACTCGTGCTGACTACAATATTCGTGATGCTGCTCGTTTAGGAAGCATTCAAAGTCAAGATTATCGATAAGATATCTCCATCTAAAACTTTGTAGAGACGTATCACTGCTACGTCTCTACATTTTTTTGCAAATGACTTGGAAATGCGATCGCTAATAAAGAGATGCCAACACTTTATCTGCTGCTGCCCGGAATGCAGTTGCAGCACCAGCGCTCATATCCCGTGGCGCACAGATGCGATTTCTCACATAAGCGAGTGTGATAGCACCAACCGCAGCCGCAGTGGGGTCGGCATTATCTTTACCACCCACGCGTCCCCACGGTAAGGCTGCACCATTGCCATTGATGAGATAATCAGCCAGCAATCTGAGGTGAAAATCAACCGCTTCTTTAACGGCTGTTGTGTCGCCATTGACCGCCAATGCTTGCACCCCGGAGTTTTTCAGAATATCTCCTAAAGCAACTTCTCGGTTATCAGTCAACCTTTCAGCCGCTTCTGCCCGAAATTGAATTTCTTGGCTAATAGCTGGGTCAGGGGGCAAAGGATTGCCGATTGGTGTTACGCCCCACCGACGACGCAACAGTAAATTGTTGGTGGTATCATCCGATTTGACGCGGTGATAAGCGGGACGCTGTTTGAGCGCTTCAAACCAAGTGTTTATTCGAGGATAACGGGGATTTCCCTTGAGGTGATATCCGCGATAAACGGGTAAGTTAGCCGCCAATCTGTCTAAATGGGGACTATAGGTAATATCTACGACGCTAAATGTTGATAAAAAGTAGGGGCCGGGATACTTTCCAAGAAGTTGCTCTAGTTCGTCTAATTTCGCTTCAAAAGCTGCCTGTAAGCTTGCTAATTCATGCGGATCTTCCGGAGCTTGTCTGAGAAATTTGTAGGCGATATCTCTTACACCATTGGTTTCAGCATCCTCAAGCCATTGTCTAGCAACGGCATTTTCTTCTGGGTCTTCAGGGAGCAAGGTTGGCCCAAATTGTTCTTCTAAAGCTAACAGAATATCTTTTGATTCATAAACTAACTTGTCCTCAATTTTCGCTGCTGGGACAAGGGTTGTAGGAACTAAATCTGTATACCATTTAGGCTTGTTAGTCAAGTCAATAAACTCTGTTGCAAAAGGAATTTCTTTTTCTTCGAGAGCAAACCAAACGCGTTCGCAAAATGGACACCAAGAGTTAGTATCGCGGTAGAGCAGTACTGGCGGTTCTGTATCTGGTGGCAGTTTATGAAGACTGCTAGGGATGGGAGCGGTGGAAGGGGATTGCCCTGGTCTACGCACCCGTCGAGCCGGGGTATTTTTTTGGGCAATTTCTAACAGTTGTTCCCAATTAGATACTGTGTTTTGAATTGACATATTTCACCTTAGTTTAGGTTAACTTTATTTCCACAAATGAGTCAGAGTGATTTATAAAGTAAATATAAGTACTGGCGTGGCAAGGCTAAATTATTGCAAAAAAATTGTAGGTTGGTTTGAGGAACGAAACCTAACACTCCGATCAATGTTGGGTTTCGCGTTGCTCAACCCAACCTACATCTATTTAAAAATAGATAAAAAGCTAAATTTTTGAACTCTTACCATTAACTACTTAAAGTTTACGTGTTTACAGTATTTAATGGTGATTATCACATAAAAATAGTTTGAAAGCAAGATTTAATATATCTATTTTTTGACTTACTTAAGCCGTCAAAATCAGAAAAATCTCTATCAATTCGAGTCATAGAGAGGATAAAAAGCTTAAATTAAAAAATACACTTAAATAAATGTATAAAGCAATACAGTTAAGATAAGCGTTTCTTTCTTCTCTCAGTGTTCTCTGCGCCTCTGTGGTAAGCCGTAAGCAAGCTACGCGTAGCGTCTCGTAGAGAAGCGTCTACGTTAAAAAAATTAACTATGACAAAGAGTTTTAGCCTTAACCCAAGCGTATTGGTGTATAAAGTCAAGCTAATATCTGTTAGTAATCTCAAATAGTTGCAATTTCATTGAGTGTAGCCCAAGAGTGAAGCACCCCATCCAATGAAGGCGCTACCAAGGACTAGCCATGCAGCATTGATGCGAAAGTGAATAGCTAAAATGGCTGAGACGATCGCGATCGCTAAACCGAGAAAATCTATAAACGGGGCTTGTGGTAATGTTAAAGTCGCTGCCCCCAGTTGCAGAGTAGTCACAACCATTAGCGCTACAGCACTAACATTCACAGCATCCAAAAATGCTCTAGTCCAAGAAGAGGCTCGTAAGCGTGGAATTAGAGGATTTAGGGCAGCAACGAAAACAAAAGAAGGTAGAAAAATTCCGATTGTGGCAACAATTGCGCCAGGTATGCCAGCAATCACATAACCGATAAATGTAGCAGTGGAAAGTACTGGCCCAGGGGTAAATTGACCAATTGCGATCGCATCTAATAACTGCTGTTGTGTCAGCCAGCCGTATTCTTGAACTAATCCTCCTTGCAGAAAAGCCACCAAAAGGTAGCCACCACCAAACAAGACGCTACCGACTTTGAGAAAAAACCAACCCAATTGCCATAAAGAAACGTTGGTTACAGTCGATGCAGTAGCTATCGATGTAGCAAGTACAGCAGATGCTTTCAAGGTTGCACCTGTGCTGAGACTAGCAATCAGAAAGTTGGCTTTATCTTCTGGTTTGTCGTTTTTCTCGCCAGAATGTAACCAAACCATCCCCAGCAATCCCCCAATTAATAGGGCAATTACTTCATTTAATTTCAATAACAATGTCAGCAATGCCACAGCGAAAGCAATTACTAGTAATTGGCGGGTTTTCACAGCCTTTTTGACCAACCCCCACAGCGCATTGATGATGATTGCTAAAACAGCCGGTTTAATGCCATAAAGTAAAGGAGCAATTTGGGGTAGAGTACCGTAGGCAACATAAACCCAAGCAAACCCACCAGTAATTAGAACCGCAGGTAAGACAAAACAAACGCCTGACACAATCAGCCCCAGCCATCCTGCATAGATGTATCCTATGTGGATAGCCATTTCTGTGGAATTTGGCCCAGGAATTAGATTAGTAGCACCCAGCAAATCTAGAAAATGTTCCCTTGTCAACCATTGACGACGTTTAACTACTTCATCTTCAATCATGGCAATATGGGCAACCGGGCCTCCAAAGCCGATGACGCCCAATTTAAAAAACAGGTTGGCGAGTTCACCCAAACGACTTGGTGCTGAGTTAGTCATTTTTGCTTGGCAATATACTTTTCAAGTAGGAATTGCTTGAGGTGAGGTTGTTCTAAATTTAAACCAAGCTCTTGAGCTTTCTGACTAATTTCCTCATAAGTTAGACCTTCACTAATAGCATTGGCAATCAAGGCAATACCACCAGCCCTGGCTCCAGCAGCACAGTGAATTAAAATTGGTTTGGGTAAGTTCTCAATCTCCTGAATTGCTAATTCTGTTTGCTCTTGATTTGCTTCTGAAGGCTTTAATGGGATATTGGCATATTGCAGTCCAGCCGCTTGAGCTTGCTGCTGTTCGTCACTGAGAAAACCGGCTTCATCGGGAGAACGCAGGTTCAGCACTGACTTAAATCCCTCTTGGGCTGCCTGTTTTAACTCTTCAGAAGTTGGTTGTCCAGCAGCGCTCAAGTCGTCACTAACTTTTTTAGTGTTACTCATAATCTTTAAAGGCACTATTCCGATAGCTTTATCGTAGTTTATTATGTAGGTTATTTATAGAGTAATTTTTGTAGGGTGCTTTCGCCTAAAATGCAAATGCCTTGACCGAGGAAAGAATACTGACGGAAAGCAGCTTCTATTTCTTGAATGACATGAAAATCACGGTTTTCTCGCAGCATCAATTTCCCCAGTCTTTCAGCACTAGCACTACTGTATAAATAATCGATCGCTTCAACGCAATAATAAAACTCAAAAGGCTGCGATCGCTCTGCTTAAATTTAAAAAGCCCTGATAAAAGTTCAGGGCTTTGATTTATATGCGGTTTATTAAATGCCAGCCTAAAATTTGTGCTAGCGCTTTTCTATAGAATTAATCATCCCTGAATCGCTTGCTTAAAGATAGCGGAGAACTACCCGTTTTCTACCTGGGTAGCTATTTAATAAAGTCTTTAGATTCGTATATATCTTCACTAAACATCTTGCAAAAGTAACTTTGGCAAGATATTGGGGAAAGGTTAAAGGTTAAAGGGTAAGGGAAAATTCCATACCTTTACCCTTTAACCCTTAACCTTTTCCCCACTTCTGCAAGAAGTCTACTGTGCGATCGCTTCTTGGTAAAATTCCCCTTTCCTTCGGCATAACGTTTTTGTCAATATAAATCAATACGCTTGGGTTAAGGCTAAAACTCTTTGTCATAGTTAATTTTTTTAACGTA
>NZ_CAWUDN010000146.1:0-15599 GCF_963920915.1 Nostoc sp. PCC 9305 | reverse complement strand
CATGACCTTTGTGAAGGTTGGCAGCTTGCAAAAGAGACTTAACGGGAAAAGTCAGGTGATCATTGACTACTTACAACTTATGGCTCTTGATACTGATTCACGGGTGAACATGGCTCAACGAGTCGGTGAAATCAGCCGGGGATTAAAAAGATTAGCCAAAGATTTGGATGTGCCTGTACTGGCTTTGTCCCAACTCAACCGCGAAGTTGAACACCGTAACGATAAACGCCCTGTACTAAGTGATTTAAAAGACAGTGGTGCTGTTGAGCAAGACAGTGATGTTGTGATCATGCTTTACCGCGAAGAAATGTATAACCCCGATACCCCAGATCGTGGCATTGCTGAGTTAGTTGTTCGCAAGCAACGCAATGGCCCCACTGGTACAGTCAAGCTTTTGTTTGACCATCAGTTCACCAGATTCAAGAATTTATCTCGTGGTCGTAGTTTTTAAGGCTCTACTGGAGGATAAACATTGTCTTTTACGCGGGAACTGAGAATGATTGAAACTTACCAACAGCTTTTACAACAATGGGCGGCTCTTGCCCCTGATGAATGCTCTACCACTGACCGGGATTACAGGTTTAAGGTAAAAGTGCTGCCCCAAGTTGAAAAATGTTCTTTCGATAACCCCTGGCGTTCGGTTACTTCCAAAAACCTTACTTGGCGACTTCATGTAGCTGAAGATGTAATTCTCAGACAGTTGAATTTTGTTCTTCTAACAGTTTTACATTGCTGTTCTAACCGTCAGTCCAATATTCATTTCACTTTCATAGAGCTTGGAACTATCGCCACAATCTGCAATGGGCTGAAGTCGCAAATACAGCCACATCCAGCGATCGCGGCATTAGACGCATACATTCAATTACTGAATTTTTAGAAGGTGGTACATGAAAGCACTTTCAGTCAGACAACCTTGGGCATGGGCAATAATTTATGCTCTAAAGGATATAGAAAACCGTGGCTGGCCCATTCATTATCGCGGCGACATTCTGATTCACGCTGCAAAAACCTGTACCAAAAAAGAGTACCAGTTAGCGAGAGAATTTTGCCAAGGGATGGGGGTAGTAATCCCAGAGTTAATTTCTTTACGTCGCGGTCAAGTCATCGGTATAGTCACAATAGTTGACTGCCGATTCTCACAAGTTGCGTCTGGTTGGGGGATGCCTCTTCAGTACCACTGGAAGCTGGAGAATCCGCGAGAGATTATACCGATTCCTTACATTGGGCGATTGGGGATATTTGAAGTACCCGATGATTTGGTCATGGAGGTGGCTGCATGACTAAAACAGTAATAGCTGAGTTATCTGCAATACCCGAAAAATTCTTAGAGAACGACCTTAAAGCCCCACAGCCTCATAGTCAAGGATGCCTCTATCCGTACCTCGAAACTAAAAAGCTACTCGATGGGTCAAATGTTTTTTATCCCCGTGTAGTTGGTGAGCGTGATCCAAATGACCCCTTTTGTTGGAGGTGGGGATATAACTGGAAGGAAAAACACGACGGCGTTTGGAAGGGTAAAAGTATAGGCTCAATTCCCCCTGGCGCTGTCCACATGATTCGGACACTACAACAGCAGGGGGCAATTAGGGAAGATATTATCGCCTTTATCAAAAAAGCGAAAACCAAAAAGCCATCACCAAAATCAGATGTCTGCAAAAATTTTGATAACACAGATAAAAAACCAGTTCTGCCAGATGATGCCCCGATCGCTGTAGTACTTTTCGCGGGTGGCGGCGGGATTGAAGCTGGCATGGTTCAAGCTGGTATTCGCCCAGTCATTGCAGTAGAATTTGACCCAAGCAAACCAGACTTGAGCAGGGCGATCGCCAAAACCCATCATCATAACTTTAGCGAATACGGCTGTAGAATAATCCAGCTAACAGTTCAAGAAGTAGCACAGTCAGGATTCATAGGTTTTCCCCGCCGCCCCAATTACCTCCATGCCTCCCCGGTGTGCGCCAACTTCAGCCAAGCCCACACTGCAAAAGCTGGTATTGCGCTTGAAACGGCTGACGATCTGACAGCTGCGATCGCTGTAGCAGAAGCCATCCGACAGTTACAGCCACGGGTGTTTACGCTGGAGAATGTGCCGCGCTATCAGAACAGTCAGAGTTTCAGTATTATTCTGTCAGCTTTAGAACAAGAGGGGTACTCGGTTGATTACAGCGTGGTCAACATGGACAAATTCGGACTACCCCAGGCGCGGCGGCGGTTAGTCCTGATTGCAAGTAGGGGGTTTCGGGTTGCCTTACCTTCGGGAGCTAAACCTTGTGGTTGGTACGAGGCGATAGCCCATCTCATTCCCACAATGCCTGATTCACAGCTGCTACCTAAACAGCAACAAGCTTTGGAGAAATTTTTAGCCGGGAATGCGCCAACACCACTGTTGATTGAAAGAGTTGGGGGGCGCAAGTTACCCAAGTACAAGCCAGGGTCGCACCCCGCTAATACGATACTGCGATCGCATTTCACAGATCACAAAGGTTGCAACCGTAGTAAGTTCACTGATATCTGGTTGCCGGATGGGATAGTTAAATCTTTGTCTATTGAAGGGGCTGCAATCTTGCAAGGGTTTCCCGGTTGGT
The DNA here is from genome assembly GCF_963920915.1 of Nostoc sp. PCC 9305. Taxonomy (NCBI): domain Bacteria; kingdom Bacillati; phylum Cyanobacteriota; class Cyanophyceae; order Nostocales; family Nostocaceae; genus Nostoc; species Nostoc sp. PCC 9305. The sequence continues at coordinate 13,014 of NZ_CAWUDN010000146.1, read as the reverse complement.
ACGAATTCCCCGACGAGACTGCTACGGCGGGGTCAATTATCGGCTATTCTGTACCACCCAGTTTCGCCGCGCAGTTATTTACTCACATACAGAAACAATTATCAGGAGCATTTTTATGACAAACCAAGAGCAACTCACTTAAAATATGTTGGTACAGGTAAGGAAGAGGACAACCAACAAGCAGGGGACAGAAAAGAAGAAGCACAGAGGTTGTGCGGTGGGAGCCAGTTTCTGCCTGCTTTAATGGTTTTCTTTCCTTAGCGACAGTTCACATATGGGTTCGCAGAATTTTATTCATGGGATAGATTTATAGCTGCCTTCAGCAAGAATTGCCCTCTGCCTTTCTCAATGAGTTATCTCAAAAAGATTAAAGGTAAGTAATTCGGATTAACTACCAACAGTTTTGAAATCATTTTAGTTAAAATGCCCTAATTAAAGTGCCTAGAGTTGGCGTACCTAAAACTGAAGAGGCTAAATTCCCTGGGATATTCCCATCAATTATCCAGCAGTCAATCCCTAAACTAGAAATAGTCAAAAACTCCTCAACTTTCTTCGCCATCCCGCCAGTAACATCTACTGATTTGCTCTTGCCCAAGAAAGGTTTAATCTGAGAATAGTTAGCTTGAGTAATATTGGAAACTACTTGCCCATCTTGGTCATATACACCTGCATAATTCCCAGCATTTATTAGTCTAACTTTAAATTTACCTTGAAGATAGAAGTATTTCGCTAGTTCTACAAGCATTGCATCTGTCGAAAAGACAGTACCACCAATAGCTTGATCTAGAACTACATCACCGAAAACTAAAGGAATCAAACCTGCTTTTAGACTACTTTCTATCACACTAAAGTCAATCTTCAATAGTTTTTTGTTATGAGTGGTTATCATAGTAATAGGTGGCAAACTTACTACTGGCAACCCTGCCTGTAAAAATTTTTTGGTTAGTAGAAAATTTAAATCTAAAGCATCTTGGTGAACTAAGCAGAATCCTAGTTTTTCTTCATCACCTGAAAAACCATTAATTGTATTATATTTATTCGCTGATTGGTGGGCAAAAGAACCAGCACCGTTACCAATAATCAGTTTCAGATTAGGATTTTCATGTTTGATTAGGCTCACTTGCTCAACCAGTTGTGTTATAACTTCTCTTCGAGCAGTATAAGGTTTATCCTTGTCAGTAATTAAGGAACCTCCTAGCTTCACCAATACTAATTCCATAATAAAATATTAAATAAGGAAAGACAAAAACTTATAGGAAATAATTCTAAACAAAAAAATCAAAATTACTAGTAATTTCAACGCAATTTAACAAAAATCTTGAAAGGAAACAGTAAATTTTGGTTACAAAATAATGCAGAAATTGTGTTACATCTGAGTTATCAATGGATAGCTGGAAGTTGGGAGTACACCATTTTTAATAAATTAGTTTGTGCATTGGAGGATATTTGAAAAATCTTCAAATGTGTGTTTGACTACCCTGGCTACCGAGAAACTGCCACGAGAGAATCGGAATTTTGGGATTTGAGATCGCGCCTCTGAGTCTCACTTGAGGCTCAAGCCGACCCTTTTCAAACAACCTTTAAGGATAAAAGCGCAGCCTACGTTGCCAAGTCTGCTGAATCTTTGCCATTGCTTAAATGCCTGTGCTAGGACTTTTACTGGTGATCAGGGTTTATGCTTGCTACAACAGAGGTTAACGCTTTTACGGATTATGATGCAATCTGACAGTTACAGCGAGTAAATAACGCACTGCACGTGTGATTCGATTGTTGGCAGTGGGTACAAACTGTATTTTGTCTAGCTATAAAAAAACTGCCCTGGGGCAAGGAGTCCAGAGCAGCGCTTGTAAAAAAGTTAAATATGGGAGTTTTAAACTGTTGCCCCCCGCTTTACATATAATTCGTTTGATATGTAATATTCTTCAGCTAGAGTTTTGTAATTTACGCAAAAAGACCGAAAAACTTTTAAAGCTGCACTATACAAGGATTAGACGCAATAAACCAAGCCTAATACAACACCCTTGGCTGAATGCGTGTTAACCAATGGTTATCAAAATTTGGTCAAGCAAACATAAATGCACCATTACCCCAAGGAGCAATCGTAAGCTGTGGAGGCGCGATTGTTACTTAAGCAGGGATGAGGCGGGGGCGGCGAGAAGCGACCAATATAAGCGGCGGCAGATAAGTTCAACATCACCGCCAAGATATCTCGCCCGTCTGCTTCATCGACTTGTTAGCTGGCTGGCGCTACCAACTATTAACTAATTCTTGAATTTCAGATTGTGCTTTGTCTAACGCTCGTTTCCGTGCCTCGTCTCCCATATCTAAACCATTGGCATGAATGAACTCAATATCAGTCACACCCATGAATTGAAAAGCATACCGCAGCGCAGGTTCCTGACAATCCCATCCTTCATAAGGAGAACCTGCTCCATATTCAACGCCTCGTGATGTGATGAATAACACTTTTTTACCGTTTGCAAGTCCTTTGACTTGACCATCCTCCTCCGTGAATGTGCGACCCACACGAATCACTTGATCAATGTATCCTTTAAAGTTGGACGGAATGCTGAAGTTGTACATCGGCACGCTGAACACACACCGATCGGCCGCCAAAAACTCATCCACTAACTCATCGGAAAACTTCAGCAGTTCAACCATTTTTGGAGTCAGTGCTTCTGGTGGAGTAAAACAAGCCACAATCCAATCTTCGGTGACGTGAGGAACTGGCGTTTGCCTTAAATCACGATAGGTAATCACATCATCAGGATGTTGGTCTTGCCACGCAGCGATAAACTCCTTGGCTAATTTGCGAGATTTGGAGCGATCGCCCCGTGGACTTGAATTAATATGCAGAATGTTTCCCATAGTCCCTCAACCAAAAATTTCATTTGGCAACTAGAACACCGATTCACTAATCCCCTTGTCGGTCTAAAAGCTTTATTCATCAGTTATTATTCAGACCTTGTATTCCTTTCTATACGGCTTAAAAGGTCAATGATTGCTATTAAAGCTGCTGTCAGAATATATATATAATAATACAGGGAATAATTAAATAAATAAAAGGCAAGAGAATAAATATATTACCTCCACCAAAACTTAAAGCTCGGCCAAATATTGAAAATATTATCAGAAAAAAAATGACTACAATAAAAAAGCCGACAACCTGAAGAATCTTAAGTGTAGTAACTAATCTAGTGTACAGTCTATTGTCGTTATATCTGTTGGATAGTTGATTGTTACTCATAAGTACACCATTTTTAATAAATTAGTTTGTGCATGAAAACTTCTTTCATCATGAGCAGAAGAGTGTTTTTTTTAAGACTATTCTCTGATTAGAGCTATCACTTTTATAACTGATAACTCGAATTACCATTAAGCTCCGGCAGCCTCCTTTTCAAATCCATATATCCCAATACTGATTGCAAGCATAGCAATTCAAAACAGTGGTCAGATTTCGTGATAGCTGACAAATGCTTAAAAAATCAAAACTTCATTTTGGCTCGACTCCTGCTCAAAACTCGATTTTTCGTCATGATTCCGATTACTGAATCGTTGTTCTAGTGTCCGCAGTTGATTACAGCTATTTAGCTAAAAGTTTTCAATGACTACAGGCTCAACTGGTTGGGCAATTTCAAAATTGAAAATTCGTGAATAAAAGTAAAGTTCTGCTGACAAAGAACGCTTGATGTTTGCGGCTTTGCGGAAACCATGTTCTTCACCCTCAAAAGCAACATAAGCCACAGGTACACCTTTTGTTCTTAGGGCTGTAACCATTGCTTCAGTTTGATTGGGCGGAACTACTCGATCTTCTAATCCCTGAAAAAAAATCATTGGGCAGGCTAGACGCTCACTAAAGTTAATTGGCGAACGCTGTTGATAAATCTGACGCTGTTGTGGATAAGGCCCAACCAGACCATCCAAGTACCGGGATTCAAACTTATGTGTGTCCCGAACTAAAGCTTCCAAATCACTGACACCAAAATAGCTGGCTCCTGCTTTAAAAGTATCTCGGAAAGTTAACGCACAAAGCGTTGTGTAACCACCTGCACTCCCGCCGGAAATGGTTAGACGAGCGCCGTCTACATCTCCCCGTGACACTAAGTAACGCGCACCGAAAACACAATCATCCACATCTACAATTCCCCAATTCCCAGAAAGCCGTTGCCGATACTCCCGCCCGTACCCTGTACTGCCACCATAATTTACATCCAAAACCGCTATTCCTCGGCTAGTCCAATACTGAATGCTAAAATTGAGGCTACTAGAAGTTGCTGCGGTGGGGCCACCGTGACTTTTGACAATCAAGGGCGGTTTTTCAGTCTCAGGAGCCGTATAGTCACGGTTTCGAGGTGAGTAGAAAAGGGCGTATGCTGTTTTGCCATCAGATGTTTCGTACTCAATAGCTTCAGGTAAAGAAAGATAACCAGCATCAATAGTTACATCACTAGAATACCGTAGTACTTCTAGCTCTTTAGTTGTCAGATCCAAACGGACAATTGCTGCTAATTGAGTTGGCGAACTTCCACGAAAAACCACCTGGTTAGAGGTCGCGTGGAGAGAGCTAATATCTGTGTAGGGCGTATTTATTAGTTCTAACTGACGTGTTATTGTATCAAGGCTTGCTAAATACCAAATGCCTTGCTGGGTATAAGTACAAATAATCTGGTTAGCAGACCCAAAAGCATAAGTGGACATCCCAAAATTCCATTGCGGCTGACCAAATTCTGCTTCCATTTGAGTTAGCGCTTCTACATTTTCATCTTGCCAACGATATATATTCCACCAACCTGTACGGTCAGAAACAAAATACAACTTACCATCTGGCGACCACTGTGGCTGAAAAATAGACTCATCTAAATCCCCAGCAATTTTTTGAGTATTTCCCAAAGAACCATCTGCCTTTAATTCCCCAACCCATAGTTCAGTCCCATCCCAAGGCATATTAGGATGGTTCCAAGTCAGCCAAGCTAAACGTGAACCATCTGGGCTAAGGCGAGGCGAAGCATAAAAGTCATTTCCAGATACTAATAGTTGGATTTTATGATCTCCGTCTAGTTCCACGCCGACTAAACTATTACTCGCCTCCTTTGTCACATCTGTGTGATCTTCATACACACAAATAATTCGGTTGTTTTGACGATCAAAAACCCCGTCTGCATAGCGTGTGGCAGCTTTTGGGGTGATGGCTTGCGGCTCTTGATCGCTCTGGTGACAATATAGGCGTTGATCGATAAAGTTGGAAAAGTAAACAGTGTCATTCACCACAAGAAAGGAACTGCCACCATATTCATGCACACGAGTACGCACATTGAAGCCACTAGGCGTGAGGGACTGGATTTTACCATCTGCATCCCGCCGCACTATGACATTTCTACCTGACTCTGACGGTCGTAGCTCACTCCAGTAAATCTCTTCGCCACAGAGAGCAATTTGTCCCAACCCAATTGTACTTGCAGTAATTAAGTCTGTTGTTATGGGCGATCGCCAACATCCGTAAGATGCTACTTCTGCTTTTATCACGCTTTATTCTGCTCCCTGTTTCCAAGAATCATATATTGTCTGTAAAGGCAAAACTCTGACACACCCACTTATACTAATCCGTAATTCGTAATCCTAGCCTCTTGCTAGCAGCAAGCTACGTAATTGAAAGTTCTTTAATATAAATATTTTAGGCAACCAGATCATTGGCGTAAGCTCTCACTGCCGGCCAACGGGTGCAAAACTCAAAGGAGCCACTTGTATAAGAAAAACTGCCCTGAGCAAGGAGTTCAGGGCAGCACTTGAAAAGCGAAATAAAATAGGGGACTTTTAACGAACAGAATTCAGGAGTCAGGAGCCAGAATTCAGAAGAAGGTTAAGCGAGTGGCGGATGAATAAACGGCGTTTTTGCTCCCCCACTAAATCTCCGATTTAGTGGTGCAAGAATCAAGTGGTGGGTCTGAATCCCCCACTCATTCATTCTGACTCCTGAATTCTGACTTCTGAATTCTTCTTCAAAGCTTTGTCTCTTGGTTTATACATAATTCGTTTGGTATATAATATTCTTCTTTTGTTTTGTGTTTTATGCAGAAATAACGAAACATATTGAAACTGCCGTCGTACAAGAGTTAAGCGCCAGCATCAACAGCACCCACGATGTAACCCAGCCAGATGTGTGTAAACCAATGGTTTACATTTGCCACCCTGCGATATACCTTCAACACCTCGAATAACCCACACAGGGGCAATTGTGTGCGATGGTGATGGCGCGAGCGATCGCCTCCGGCGATCGCCTAGCTTGCGGCTACTACCGGGTATCTCTGCATGGTGAAGATTTGGGGGATTGGTCGGGGTTACAGCAGGAGTTCTATCGGGGGCGGTTGCTGCTGGGGTTGGCGGCGGCGGTGAGGTCAGGGTGGGGGTGGGGTGTTTTTTGGGGCGAGGGGTGGACGGTTGGGTTTAGTTGGGAAAATAAGGCTGACGGTACGTTTCGTGCTTTATCTAATTCTCTCACGCCGTTCCAGTTTGTATGCTTATCCCAAGTAATATTGAGAAGGTCAGCGCCATCGAGGAAATAACCAACAGTTACAGCCTGACTACACAGAACACCCACCCAGAACAACCCACCACACTCGTAGAGTTTTTCCGTCAATCCCCCTTAGTTGGAATCGCCGAAGAACTCGACTTTAACCGATAGAAAAATGATATTTTATATAATATCACCCCTGTTGAAAATGAAACATTACAAAGAAAACATTCTGAAATTATGACTAAAGTAGAATTTACCATTCCTGTTCATTCTGTTAATAATGCCATCAGAGAAGAAGCAGAAAATAAAGCCAAAGAAGCTTATGTGATGACTCTACTTAAACATGGAGAAATTAGCAGTGGTAAGGCTAGTGAATTACTAGGAATTCCTCGACTAGAGGTAATAGATTTAATGTCTAAACATGAAATATCTCTATTTGACGACAGTATGACTTTAGACGAATTTCAGCAAGAAGTTAATCAAGCAAAAGTGAAATTACAAGGCAATAATCTATGATTGTTGTCTCAGATACAACCCCATTAAGTGAACTTTCTAAAGTTGGTAGATTAGACTTGCTTCAGGCTGTTTTTGGTAGAGTAATAATTCCTCAACAAGTCTATGCAGAATTAACAACGGGGAATCATCCCGCAGTTTTAGCTGTAAAATCAGCCTTATGGCTAGAAGTTCGTTCTATAAGTAATAACCAACTTATTGAACAACTACAATTAGAAACAGACTTAGATTTAGGAGAATGTTCGGCAATTATTTTGGCAGAAGAATTAAAAGCAGATCAACTTTTAATTGATGAAAAAGCTGGGAGAAAAGTTGCTATTAGTAGAGGCTTGCCAATTATTGGTTTAGTTGGAGTGATTATCTTAGCAAAAGAGCAAGGATTGATTGATAATGTCAAGAATATTTTAGATGATTTAATGAGTAAAGGAACAAGAATCAGCCCAAAAATTTATGATTATGCTCTAATTACAGCAAGAGAAATTTAAAACAATCTGACAATGAACCTATCCCCAAGTGACTGGCTAGAAAATATCATCTCCCAACTTCCAGCCCTTACTCTTCTGCAAAACATGGGCTATGAATATCTCACACCACAGTCAGCCCTAGCCAAACGTGGGGGAAAACGTTCTAAGATTGTTCTAGAAGAAATCCTCACAACCCAACTTCGCAAACTAAATCAAATTCAACACCGGGGACAAACTCACGCTTTCAGTGAAGTCAATTTTGTTTGCGCTTGAATACAGCGATCGCAAAACTCTGGGCATTGAAGTCCACCCAGACAGTAGCGTTGCAAGGGTTTCCCAGTTGGTACGAGTTCCCGCAGGAGACTGCAACGGCCGGGTCAATTATTGGATATTCTGTGCCTCCTAGTTTCGCTGCACAATTATTCGCTCAGATTCAACAATAGTTAATGCTGTGTCATTACTTTGGCTAAATAAAAATAATTGTTTCTCAGATTTATCCAAAGTTGAATGTAAGCTAGTCGTAATTTATTTTTCCAAGCTAATTCGCTGCTCGAAGGGCTTATCTCAACATTTATTTAACTGCGTCTAACCAGAGGTTACGCAACTTCACTTCGTTGATGATAGGTTCCAGATGCGCTGCTCGCACAACAAACGAAGTTGGGTACAATATATATAGTGCAGCACTGTCGTCCCACATTCGAGTAGTCAGCCATTGACTCGGATCTAGATTCAATAAGGCGCGTAACAGACCCGGTAATCCGGTCGTTGGCAGCGCGTTAATCATCTTAGTAGTTGGCGCATAAGAAGGATTTACACTTAAGTCCGTTGGCAGATCAATCCAGATTGCTTCTCGTACATTGTATAGAATTTCAGAAGCCTGGCGGCAGCTGGCGATGTCGTACTCACAGTTGAAATTTTCCGGTGTCGTCTCTTGGATTGGTCGCCCAGAGGCGATTACCCGTTTTAGCCGCCCAGCCAACTGTGGAGCATATTGGACGAAAGAAGTCCACGGGCCTAGAGCAAGCACTTCAATCTCCTTGCAGTCTTTGGTTGCATATCTCACCCTGTCTGCAATGTTAGTTTTCGATGCTTTTGTGGGTACAGCAGAAGCAAGAAAGCCGTTAAGTCGCTCATTGGCAGCACGTACCGCAGGCAGCCAGTCGTAATTTGGCGGCAGCGTAGTTGCATTCCCCTGAAGAATTGGCACAGTTGGATTGGCAGCAGCTAGGTAAAGGGCGATTGCCGTTGTACCTCGCTCTACTGAAGAGATACCTTCGGTAACCACCACGGCTTTAATTGCTCGATGTGGTACAAGCACCACAAATGCTCGTAGATCATCAAGTGCCGCATCTGTGTCAACAATCAGACAGGTGCGATTGTCATCTGGCTTCCAATTATTAATAGAATTGGTATCAATTACAGATTCAGCCTTTACCTTGTCAATATTCCAGATATCCAAAATGCTGACTGTGGAAAGTATGCTAATTGACAATCCAATCAAAATTTTACGAATTTTCATAAGCAACAGTTATAGAGAATTTATGTAAATCTAGTGATAAACATAATATAGGAACAAGATATCTTCTTGATAATTTCTGGTTAATTTTCGGTTTAAAAAGACGAGCAGTTTTGCCACCTAGCTTGTGGGTAGCCCCGGATATCTTTGCATAGCGAGAATTTGGGCGAGTCCTCGAACCATCACTTTTTTGTAAACAAATTGTTATATACACCACAACGTCCACAACGTTTATCAGGCAAGCGTTTGACGTTGTGTGTAGTTTACACAACGTTTTCCTAGTCATCGCTGATTTTGGAGTTGTAAATAATCTAAAGTCCATTAAATAATCATGGATTGAAATTATAGGGGAGTAATCCTCGTTAAGTACCACCCAGACTTCTTTTCCTTCTGTCGTTATTCCCTTATTTATATGTATTAATAAATACTGTCCTAATTTGTACTGCGAGGATAAACATTGTACACATTGTTGGATACCTGTGCAAACTCTTTACACAACGTTGTAAAAACCTTTGTTAAGAGAACGTTGTTGTTGTTGTTTTATGTATTTATTTAGGTGGATATAACCATTGGTTGACAAATTTTCCATCACCTTCACAGATGCAATTTTCAGCGCCGCAGCCATACGTGTGAATCCAAAGCGATGGCTGCGCCAACGCCAAGGGCGAACGCGGCAATATTCCTCAAATGTTTTGTGCGTTGAACGGTATAATTTGCGATCGCGTAACTGGGTTAGTGCCTTCCCCGCTTCCACAAACGCGCTCTGCACTTTTCGCTCCAGATTTAGCGAGAAAGGCAGAGGGCAGGAGGCAGAAGGCAGAAGGGAAAACTGAAGCCTGCACTCTGCCACGACCGTAGGGAGTAAGGGGTGAAGCCCCACTCCAAAATCTCTGATTTGGAGTCATGCAATCAGTGTAGGTCTGAAGCCTACACTGATTGCAAACCTTCTGCCCTCTGCCCTCTGCCCTCTGCCTTCTTCACGCGATCGCTCTGTTCTTCCTCGGTCATCTCTGGAACTTCCACCGCTTCTACATCAACCGTGACTGCGCTTGCATTTTCCGGCTCTTATGCTGGTTTGAGGGCTGGCTTTGGTTTATCGGGAGTTGTGGGGGTGAGTCTTTTGCGCTTGGAGGTTGGTTGGTTCATGCTACCACCTCCAGACTGTAGGTGGTTAAGACAGTATTGAGTTGTGTCATGATAGGGGAAGAGTTTTCTAATGTATCCCCAGCCTCACGAGAACGTTGGGGTTTTTCATCTACTTCTTATATATTTGCATTTCTTCTTAAATGGGTAAACACAAGAAAAAGCAAAAGAATGTCCCACCGTGGTTGGCGCACGAGAATCTGTTTATCCCTAAAACTGGCCAGCAAATAACTACAGATGCAGGCTGGGAAAAAATATCATTTGATGATGCTGCTAAATTTTTTAGCAACCAAACCATTCAAGATTGGCACGAATCTTTCATTGAAGGATTTGATGATATCTCTGATTTACTATTGGCACAGGGTGTAGATATCGATTTAGAAGATGAAGCTGCTGTAGATAAGTTTTTGGATAACTACAAGCCTCAACATATCAATGTAGTTATAGCTAAAGCTGTCTATAATATTCATTCTTGGGCCAGAGTTCTACTAATTTCCACTCCTGAAGATGAAGAATACTATTTTCACAACCATGAGATTGAGGCAATTCGTTTAGGCATTGGGTTGCGAAGGTATCTAAACTTAGACATTCCAGTAATTAATGATTGTCAAGATGCTGTGAGATATCTGCAAGGTAAATACCCGAACATCGCTTGGCAACCTAGACATTGTGTTTCGGTTGCTCATCGCCTGAAAATTGCTCAAGCCACCAAGGTCTACAACGAACAAACCTGGGATGAGGAGTGGAACGAAGTTCTGGATGAAGAATTAATTGTATCCGCTCAGTAAATCGGGGTAGAAACAAAAAATCAGAATTTAAATTGGGCGATCGCTTACGTTAGGCGCACTTTCACAAAAATACTCTACCGAGTTATTCACATCAATAGAGTATATAAATTTACTATAATCATCTTTTCCAAATTCAGCTTATACTTTGATAACTATTTATACCTCTGTGTAAGTACTGCAAATCTTGCCTACAGCAATCATCCCGAAAGAGACAAACTTCCGGCAAAATGTTTCTGATTCGCTAATAACTTTCTGTATTCTGGGATATCCGTTCTTTGTGGAAAGCCGAATGATTCCTATAGATATGAAACGACTCATCAAAAAAACCTCTAATCCAGTTCGCAAGAAAACAGAAGTAGCCCCAACCCGACCACCTACTGACCCCATTGAGATGCCTGAAAGCCAAAATATTCCTGAAACAGTGATTGAACCAAATCGCGCCGCTCCCATTGAAGACTACGTTTCCGAATCCGAATACATTTCTGAACACTATCGCCCCCTACGCTCTGTGGGTAACTCCGGGTGGCAACCGTCTGATGTGTGGCGCGAGTTGAGAGTTGATAATTTCTGTGAGTAAATTAAGCTCTGACTGAATAAGAATTAATATATCTATCATGCTAAATTAACTTCAAAAAAGCCATGAAACGCTTACTAAACAACAAAAATAAACATTATTTACTAGTTTTTTATTGGTTTAGCACTGATTCGGACTTTTGAGCTTTATTGTCGAGCCAGTTTTGATATCTAACTAATAATTTGGCATAACAGATAGTGAAGAATCAAAATTATTAAACCTTAAGCAAGCTAGAAAATTTCCTAGCTTGCTTAAGGTTTCGTTAGGTTATAGAGTTAAATATAGCGATTGAATGAAAGTCTATATCCAGAGTACTTAGTTAGTTTAACTTTTGGGTAAAGAGCAAATGAATCTTAGATGCAATTATATGAAGCAAGGTTTACTAAATTCAATCAGCAATCTTTATTAATTATACGCCTCTTGCACGGCTAACTTCAATTGCGCTTTGCTTAACAATATTTACAAAAAATACAAGCTCATTTTAAATATTCTAAATTTCATATAAATGATTTATTAGTGAAGTTTTGAACTACAAGTAAATACTCTGGAGAGGGATGTGCTAAAAATAGTTTTACGGCAAGTATGCTGTGGTTAACATCTATATATTTGTTAAGTATTGCACAAGGCATTTAGAGTCTAAATAATTCATTAAATTTGAGCAATAGAGCAAGTCATGAACAAAAAATGGGCTATCAAACGAATCACAATAAATCTCGCATCAGTTGAAAGCGAAAAACTTGAACGATATTGTGCAATGACAGGTAGACCTGCAACTGATGTGATTCGGGAGTTGATTCGCTCTTTGACAATAACCGAGTTCTCAGCGTCTGAACAGACTACACCTACCCTAAAATATGATGTTCCCATTCTGAAATAGTGGCAATTGAATTACTTGGGTTTGTTTGGCATTATCCAGGTTAGACAACGAAATCCCCAACAATCTGACACTACGATTCTCCAGATCAATCAACTCAAACAGCGCTTTAGCTATCTCGAAAATCGTAGATAGTTCACTGATGGGAGCAAGCATTGTTTTACTGCGGGTTAACTGCTGATAGTCAGAGAATTTAACTTTCAATGTTAATGTGCGGCCACGCGTTTCGTGCTGCTCTAAGCGTTGCTCCACTATCTGGGCAATCTGTTCGAGTTCCTGCAACATCTGGCTGATATCGCTTAAGTCCTGTGCAAACGAGGTTTCTGCACCAACTGATTTACGAACTCGATTTGCTTCAACTGGGCGGTCATCTTCTGCTCTGGCAATCTTGTAGTAATAATGACCTGCTTTACCAAAGTGGTGTGTTAGCTCCAAAAGCGATCGCTCTTTCAAGTCTGCGCCAGTATGAATCCCCAGTGAGTGCATCTTCGCCGCCGTCACCTCGCCAATCCCGTGAAACTTTTCAATCGCCAGTTGTTCTACAAAAGCGATCGCATCCTCCGGTAAAATCACGGTTAAGCTGATGCGCAGCTAAATTTAATAAACAGCATTACCTTTATTTTTAATCTTA
>NZ_CAWUDN010000145.1:0-15644 GCF_963920915.1 Nostoc sp. PCC 9305 | reverse complement strand
TAATTTTTAGCGATCGCTTGTTTTTGACCAGACCTCACAAAATCGCATTGCTCCCTCGCAAACTTACTTAACCTAAATATATACCTTTAGCAGAGGTAAATTCAGAGGCTATGTTCGATATTTAAGTAAGTATTAGGTATCAAGAACAACTGAACTCAGTTTTAACCCCACTTGCGATCGCCTTGTAAATTTGTCATTTGCTTATTCTTACAACAAATCTGGCTTTACAGGATTGATTGCAAATGCCCCTAGATAAAGTATCAAAAGTTTTCTGTTTTTACTTATATAAGCTCCTTTGCCTCATTTCAACTCTTTTGAAATGAGGCATTTTCTAGGTTGCTATACACTCACAGGTAATTTTGTCATCGGGAATAGAGGCAAAATATTAGTACTGCAATGTATTTTCCTTCACCTAGTATATTGACTTATGCTTCATCTTTGTTTTGCTAGCGATCGCAGATGAAGTGTTTATACCATGTCCGCATAATTAGTTATGATTCCCACAGTCATTGCACCCCACCCCTTAATCCCCTCCCCGCTTGCGGCTATCCATTACCCGGATCTTTCTTAACATTCGTGAGAGTATTCACTCAGGCTTTTATAACCCTTATTGGTTCGTTGTTTATTCTCAATAAAAACGCAGTTTTAGCGAGAATATTAAAAGCGAATTTGTCAAGTATGCCTAACTATTCAGTGTCTAAGACGGCTATAGAGCATAGGTTTCAAGATTGTAAAGAAAGATGTGACTAATGGATAGCCGCTTGCGGGGAGGGGAGACAAAGCGTAGCTTTGGCGGGGGTGGGGTTCTTCGGGTTTAATAAGCAATCAAGCGGACATGATATTACTCGTTTGATTTATTTGTCAAAATCTAAAATAGATGGTTTTGAAGCTATTGATATAGAAAAATCATCTGATATTATATTTAGTCCTAGTAAAGGCAAATGGAAAAGCTTAAATCCTATCTCTAAACTTGAATGTGGCATTGATACTACAAAAATCAAGACTCTTAAAAAAGTGTTTATTCTCTAATCTTATCCACCAATTACAGGAATCACGGATACTACTTTCTCAGCTTCATCTACTGTTATTTGCGCCAACCCAAACTGTTCAATAACTGCTGCATTTGTCGTCAAATGTCTACTCACTTCAGCTACTCGATACTGACTTTCTTGTGAAGCTAAAGCAGCTGGCAATAATAACTGATCTGCTAAATGTTCATCCACCGGTGCGCCGGTGTGATGAAACTCAAGTAGTTGCTGACAAGCAATCTCTGCAACTGTTTCTGCCGACAACCGCAAACGCCCAAATCCGCCAAAGCCAGTTAAGCTATTCTGATACTCAGCAGTGAGAAAAATACCCGCCCCAGGTGCCACACCTCTTTCTCGCAAAGTCTGTACAGTAACCTTTAAATGGGCTTCCCGTAACAAATTCTCCGCACGATTCGCCATCCGTTGCGGAATATGGGAAGGCAATTCCGTCACCACTGCTAGTCCCCGCACCTGTTGTAAATCGCCGCGTTCCAACAAGTCGATCCCACCGAGTTTACCACCGCCATTTACCTGTAACTCTACCTCTCCCCCGCCTTGGGGATACCACCCCCAAGCGCCTAACTTGACTTGGGCTTCTACACCCATGCGTTGCAGTATGGGCAGATAAACTTGCTCAATGTACGTCGCTGTCGGGCTAAAGTTCACATGAGTTCCACCCTTTAGCGTCACCAGAGAATTGCCAGATGCTAGTGCCAAAGGTAAGAGAATTGTTTGAAGAACCAGAGCGATCGCACCCGCAGAACCACCTTGTTGTGCTTTACTAACATCAAAGGTATAAATTCCAGCTTGCACACCACTACCTGGGATGAATTCCAGCAGCATTGAACCCAAAGCATCACCTCGTAGTTGGGCATTACAAATTCTCGCCGCCGCCCGAACTGCTGTTAAGTGTTGTGCTGCTAATCCTGGCTTTTTGCGTCCAGCGCGAATGCCTGTAATTCGTATGGGTTCGCCGGTAATGGCGGCTAGACTTAAGGAAGTGCGAAGAACTTGTCCGCCTCCCTCTCCGTAGGAACCGTCAATTTCAATCATGGGCGATTATTGGAATGTTGGATTTTGGGTTATCCCCACGGCTCTTAAAATCAAACCACAAATTATAAACGCCCAGCAACTAGCTTTTTGAAGGTAGGTTACACAAATATACAGAGAAATTTCTGATATGTGTTTCTGTAGTTTGCTAATTTTGAGTTTGGAATTGAAGAACCTTGCTTTTACCGGGGTTCATCAACCCATAAGGATCGACTATTTCTTTAAATTTTAACTGTTCAGGATCAATAACTTTTCTGCCGCCGTCTTCAATAATATACGTATGAGGATTGGCAATACTCACACCCTGTTCTTCGTGATAGCGGATAATTTCATTGAGGCGTTCTTCTGTGGTGTAGCGCACAAGTTGCAATGCACCAGGAACTACGACACCATTCACCCGAAAAAATTCTAAATGCATCATTACCTCATCACCGAAGTAATTATACATCTGCTCTACTAGTTGCAAACTGCTATCTTTAGGAAAGAGACTTTGTAAGTATGTAATATCACTATCTACACTCCGGGCAAGTAAGGTAGTATGGTTCCAGCTAAATTCTGCTAAATGTGTACCTTTGGCTGCTTCCTCCGCTGTTTTTTTATATGTAATCTGTCCGCCGTATTGCTGCACCAAAGCCGGTAAGAATTCCAAACTCGGTTCAGAAATTATCAAAAATACTGAGTGAGTTCCTTCAGGAATATACTCTTGTACTGCGTGAAAATATTGGGAAATTGGGGATGCAAAGACAGAAATCAACTTCTTAATCATGCCATCAGCATTGCCAATTGCCTGACCAAACTTTGCTGCTGTCATAAAGTCGTCAAAGGTGACAATGACTTCTGCCCAAGGATAAGCTGGCCCTAAAGGAATTTCGACTTCAGTGATGATGCCATTAATTCCCCAAGCATGATTCACCTTCTGGACATCATCGCCGCGTAATGCGATCGCACGGGGTTCATCTTCTACAGTTATCACTCGCAATGCTAAGATATTACCGCGATCGCCTAGTAACCCATATTGGATCGAGCCAATACCCCCACTTCCCCCAGCAATAAATCCGCCAATTGTCGCTGTGCGGTACGTAGAGGGAGCCATACGGATTTCCCAGCCGATTTCTCGTGTTTTTTTATCCAAAGCTGCCAACTTCACCCCAGCTTCTACCCGCGCCACCCCCGGTTTTACCCAAAGAATCTCTTGCAACCGCGTCATATCTAAAATTACACCACCGTGCAACGGTACACATTGCCCATAATTCCCAGTTCCCGCACCTCGCACAGTTACAGGTATACGATGTTTTGCACAGGCGGCTGCAACTTTTAAAACCTCTGCTTCATTCGCGGGACGCACTACGATATCCCCAACTTTTCCCTCTAGTTTCGACACTAACACAGGGCTAAAAGTGTGATAATCCTGGGATAATTTTGCGACTTGGGTAAAATCGGTAATAATTTCTATGCCTTCTAGAGAATTAATCAGAGCATCTAATTTTGTCGTCATATATATCTATCCTTCTTTTTTAACGCAGAGGAACGCAAAGAATTCACTCCTCTGCGAACCTTTGCGCTTCCCTCAGCGCCCCTTTGCGTTTTAAAATCTTAACTCTCATCTTTCACAGAACTTTCATGCCACTTACTCAATAAGTCAGATAGCGCACTCAAGCAGACAAAAATCAATGCTTGGTTTCCTGTGTCTGTGCGTCGATAATTACACTCCAGTCATCGTTTTTCACAGCAGCTTCAAGTTGACGCTGACGTTCGGCTTCACTCGCATCTATTGTTTCTAACTCTTTAGAAAGAGTTGTATCAGCCATTGCTTTCCGTAGTTTTAGCTTTTTCTCCTCGTAGGCTTGAAGTTGAGCTTCTGACATTACCGCCTTAGTCGCTTCACCTACCGTACTAGCCCACATTTCGCTTTCAGTTGCATTACCAGGTGGCGTACTTTCGAGTTCTGCTATCCACGCATCTCGCAAATCTTCCATTTCTTGACGTTTGGGAAACTTGAATGCTTGCACGCGTACAAAAGCACACTTTTGCTCGCCATTTTGGCGAAGATGGCCGTTTAGGGAAAGCAACACATTTCGAGAATAGCCAATGTACTGCGTGCGACGTTCTACATCTAATACTGCATAAACCCCGGCAATTTTAGCGTTCTGAGCAGCTACACTCCAAGCCTCAAACTCAATGATTTCAGTACCATTGTTTGCCAGTTCAGGAGTTATACTCACCTCAATGGCGGTGTGTTCGTTGTCAGAACTATACAAAAAATCATGCAGTCCACGGTGGTTTATGGGGACATTTTGATGTTCAATTGGCGGATTGTGCTGAGTTTCCATTGCAGTTTCTCCGAGTTATTAATTAGCGATGTCTACGACGAACTTCTTTACGAGAGGCTACGCCAATGCTTACACAAGCAAATAATGCCCTTAAAATATTGAAGCTTAAATCTACTCACATCTCCAAATTCTTGTTTTGACAAAGCAAAAACAACTATTAAACTTCTTATGAATCAATTGATACCTAAAAATTGGATGTTCATCAAACAGCGGCTTACCCCTTATTTATTTTTATTACCCGCCTTAGTTCTTTTAGGATTAACTGTCTTTTGGCCTGCATTGCAAGCGTTTTACCTCAGTTTTACCAGCTATGAAGACATTGCCCAGCCGCCACAATGGATAGGTTTAGCCAACTTTCTCAAGCTTTGGAAGGATGCAGTTTTTTGGAAAACCTTGGAAAACACTTTTTTATATCTTGTAGGTGTAGTACCAATTTTAGTAATTGCTCCCTTAGTACTGGCAATTTTGGTAAATCAGAAACTGCGGGGAATGAATTGGTTTAGAGCAGCGTACTACACTCCAGTGGTAATTTCAATGGTGGTTGCGGGAATAGCTTGGAAATGGCTGTATGCAGAAAACGGATTACTCAATCAGTTATTTAAAGCTTTAGGTCTTTTTCCAGAAGGTATTCCTTGGCTAACTAGCCCAGCAAAAATTTTTGGAATTGTACCAATCTCTCTTGCTAGCGTCATGGCTGTCACCGTATGGAAAGGATTAGGCTACTATATGGTGATTTATTTAGCGGGGTTGCAATCAATTCCTGCTGATGTGTACGAAGCCGCAGCCATTGATGGCTCTGATGGTATTAGCAAACATTGGGATATTACCATACCTTTAATGAAGCCATATCTAGCACTAGTGGCGGTAATTTCGGCTATTTCTGCGACCAAAGTCTTTGAAGAAGTCTACATTATGACTCAAGGAGGCCCACTCAGTAGCTCGAAAACGATTGTTTATTATTTATATGAGCAAGCCTTCAATAACTTGGAAATTAGCTATGCTTGCACAATTGGGCTAGTGCTATTTTTAATAATTTTAGGTTTGTCAGTTTTGCGATTAGCTATTAATCAGCAAGGTGATGATATCACAATTTAATAAATTTAGAAAAATCATTTTCCGTCAGCCCCGATAATCTGAAAATATTCAAATATCGAGAGTGCATGAAAACAGACACGATTTTTTACACCTTATTCCAAACTCTTCCAGGTGTATTATTTGAACTTTTGGAAAAATCGCAAGCTTTAGCATTACACTACCAATTTACCTCAGTAGAAATCAAAGAACTAGCACGTCGTATCGATGGCTTATTCTTACCCAAACCTGACTACCCAGAAGACACAATCTATTTTGTTGAGGTACAGTTTCAGCGCGATGATGATATTTACTGGCGAATAATTACAGAAGCTTTCCTCTATATCAATCAATATAAACCTCAACGTCGCTGGCAAGCAGTATTACTTTTTGCTCAACGTAATCTCGATCCAGGTATACCATTCATTTATCAAACATCATTAGCTCCACAGCAAATTCGTACAATTTATTTAGACGAGTTAGATGATGTACCATCATCTTCGATTGGGCTAGGCATAATTAAGTTAGTAGTTGCAGCCGAAGATCGAGCAGTACAGCAAGCGAAAAACTTGATAAAACAAGTACAACAAACGGATGAAGCTAACCGTAGTAATCTTTTAGAATTAGTAGAGAGAATGCTTATCTACAAATTTGTAAACAAAAGTCAGCAGGAGTTAGAAGCGATGTTTGGATTAACCGATTGGAGACAAACCAAATTTTACCAGGAAGTAAAGGAAGAAACAAAGCAGGAAGTAAAAGAAGAAGTTCGCAAAGAAACAAAGCTCGATACTATACCCCGTCTACTTAAGTTGGGTTTAAGTATAGAGCAAATTGCTGAAGCATTAGAATTAGATGTTAAACAAGTACAACAAGCTATTGAGAAGCAAGGAGAAGAGGGAACAGGAAGTAATTCGTAATTGAAGATATTTCTTTAAAACCGCTTTTGATATTCTACTACAGCACGACTGTCATCAGTTAAGTTAGTGGAGGCACGCACGCGAAATTCATTGTTTATCCGGTAATTAATACCCCATTGGAAGGGGTCATTTGTTGTCAAAATTTTGATACTGGAAACAGATATTTTGGAAGAAATGTCAACCCCAGCCTCTGCTGCTAATTCTAAAGTTGAATTGCTTCTTCCTGCTTCGGGATTCTCAGATATAACGGTAGGAAATATCCGCAGTTCACTTAAGCCAAAGGTACTCCCAATCTGGTTAAAAGCTGACTGAAAATTGTTAAACACAGCCGAACCTGCGATGTTAATCAGACCTAAAGTACTGTCTGCACGTCCTTGGGTGTCTACAAATCCACCTCCTAAAAGAGCAACAATTTCGGTTTGACTACGTGATGGACTACTTGTTAATTCTATATTTTCATTCAGTTTGCTAGCTAAACCGTTAATAGTGGCTTCGACTCGAACACTCTCTAATGCTGATAAACCTGTAGAATTTACGCGGCTGAAGTCATTGCTTTGAGTTACATCCAATACTTTGGCAAATAGCCGAATATCTAAGTTGGGGTCGCGGGGTTGAGAAGGACTAAAGGTTGCAGTGTGTTTATAGCCACGAGCAAGGTTAAATTGGGTAGTAAATAAATTTACCCCTCCTTTTTCTAACTGAATAGTGCCATCAGGTATCGGCTGATTGATTAAGCCGTTAACTATGAGATTACCAGTGGCGCGGAAGTTGAGAATAGGGTCACGGGTAATTTGGACGTTTTTACCTAATTCCAAATCTAAATTATTAAATCTGGCGTTAGTATTTCCTGTTCCATTTCCAATTTCAGATTTGCTCTGCTTATTATCTTTTGTAGGTTTTGTAGGTGATACGCCAATACTACCGTTTGCAGATGTCGCAGCGTCGGTAGATTCTGCCAGCAATACCTTTCCATCAAATAAATTTACTCTACCGCCAATTATGGGATTAAGGGCAGAACCAGTAATCTGCAAATTGCCACTAGCGCCTCCCTGATAAAGTCCCTTAAGATTCAACGCTAACTGATCGAGATTAACAGTCAATGGATTTTTGATAGTTACGTTCTCATTGTTGAAGATGGGAATTTCACCAGCAGCTTCTACCTTTCCACGGCTAAATCTACCTTGAAGATTTTCTACTAAGATGCTGTCAAAATTAAACAGCACTCTACCTGTGACGCGTCTCAACTTACCTGGCAAAGCCTGGGCTGAAAAAGTCGCATTATTGACAGTAGCAATTCCATTTACTTCGGGTTTTTGCAGTGTTCCCCGCACCTTCAGGTCTACTTCTCCTTCACCTTTTTCAAATAACACTTGATTAGTTAATGCGTTTAACAGCCCCAATCCCTCGTTTTCCAGCTTCATATCCAAACTGATTTGATCGCTGTCTGGTGCGACTGAAGCAAAAGGTAATTTATAAGGGATACTTCCAGTAATATCAACAGGTTTTGGCCCAGCAACTGCTACAGTACTACCAAAGTTTAAGCGTCCATTGGCATAGCTGAAACTTGCTGTTGCTGACTCTATTTTGCTCTGATTTAGTATTCCTTCTGTAATTTGCAATTCCCCTCTAGCTTGAGGATTAGCAATACTGCCGGCTAAAGCTGCTGTACCGTTAAGATTACCTGTGATTCCAACTGGTAGTTTAACAACATTATTCAATAGTTGTACTGGAAAATTATTCACCCGTAGCTGACCAGATTGTTCATCACCGCCAACGTTACCCGTAAACGCAATCAGTCTGTTTTGAGATTCGATTCGTAATGGTCGCAAACTTAAAACACCGTTCTCAAAGTTGCCTTCGGCAATCACTTTTTCGGCAGTATAAAAACGATTTCGTTCTTCCTTTTTACCCCAGGCAAAGTCTTGCCCATTCAAATTAAAATCCACTGATAATCCATTGGCTGTTGCTGTATTTACAGCCACTTCTCCATTGAAAGTCCCTTTTAAGTCTGCCAAATCTGGTATTGGAGTTGAATTAAGTCGCTGTTCTTCCTGTTCTGCCACCAAAGCTTCAATTTCAGAAAACCGTTGGATTTGGGTTAATAAGGGTTCATTTGGCGTTCCTTGGGGATTGGTAGTCAGATCCGCTGCTGTGCCGTAGATTTCTGGCGAACCACCAGGCAAATTTTGTAGATCAAATACCTTTGCTACAGCCAGAACATCTTGGATCTCACCCTGCTTGACGTTCAATTTACCTTGTAGTTGAGGGCCTTTAGGGCTTTGAGCCACAGTACCAACAAGGGCGTAGCTACTTTTTCCTTTGACAAATTCGCTACTAGTGAGTGTAGCTTTACCGTCACCGTAGCGGAATTGAGCAGCTATTCGATCGCCTTTAACCCGGCCAATTTGCGGATTTGCGATCGCTAAATTTCCCGTTGTTGCCAATGTCTGCTGATTAAACAGTAAATCCCCAGTTAACAATCCAGCTATCTTACCAGCACCCAATCGAGTAATTGGTGGCGGAGTCAAATTCAATATTTGTAAGGGGAAATTGGCAAGTTTCAGCGTCCAATCATTTCCTTGAACATTACCTGTGGCTGATGCTTGCTGCCATTTTACTAAGAAAGATTTCGGGCGATTATTGGCATCTAAATTGAAAGATAAGCGATCGCTATTACCTGCCAAGTTTAAACTCAAACCGCGTCCCTGTACTGAATCGATGTTTCCAGTTAACAACGGCTCAAAAGCAATATCTTGAACAACCAAGTCTCGTAAATTAATTTGCCCTACTACATTTGGCAAGGGCGGTTTCCCAGTGATTTGACCATTAAAATCTACTCTTCCCGCCACAGCAACTTGATTGGGAAGATTGATTGGTAACTGTTTTAAGTTGTAATTCTGGGCTTGGACGTTGAGATTTAGGGCAGTAATTTCCGGTATACCTGCTTGCTTTGCATTGGCTAATATGTTACCAGTAACACTTAAACCGGGAGCAGTTGCTCGTTCAATAGTCAGCCTTTCACCACTCCAAGCGATCGCAGCCGTCAAGGGTTGCTCTAGACCAGGGATACCTTGGGATAATTGCACCTGTCCAGCAGCACGCACATCAGCTAATTTGGACGATCCTAGTGTGCCGGCTAATTGCAACTGACCGCCAAACTGCCCCCGCAATTGCTGATTTAACCGATTTAATTCCACACCAGCAGCATCAACTACAGCTTGATAGCGACCATTACCCACTTGGATATTAGAGGCTGTAATATTTCCACCTGCAACATCCAGGCGTCCCTGACCACTGGCTTGGATAGTTTGTGGTTGGAAGGATTCAACAGAACCCGCCACGTTTGCTTCACCAGTTAACGTCCCTCGAAACTGTGGTGGTACTGCTGCTAATTGCTGTAACGGTACATTAGTTGCCTGAACTTGCGCCTGGTATACACCATTACCCACCTGGATATTAGAGGCTGTAATAGTTCCACCCGCAACATTTACTCGCGCCTGACCCATCGCTTGAATAGTTTGCGGTTGGAACGATTCAACAGAACCCGCTACGTTTACTTGACCAGTTAACGTCCCTCTAAATTGCGGTGGTACTGCTGCCAACTGCCGCACAGGTACATTAGTTGCTTGAACTTGCGCCTGGTATAAACCATTACCAACCTGGATATTAGAAGCTGTAATAGTTCCACCCGCAACATTTATCCGCGCCTGACCGTTGGCTTGAATAGTTTGCGGTTTAAAAGACTCAACAGAACCCGCTACGTTGAACTGACCATTTAATGCGCCTTGAAATTGCTTTGGTACTTTTGCCAACTTCTGAACAGGCACATTTTTAGCCTGAACTTGCGCCTGATAAACACCATTACCAACTTGGATATTAGAGGCTGTAACCGTACCTCTGCCAATAGCAAGACGACCCTCACCACTCCCACGGAAGGTTTTTAGGCTGAAATCATCTCTGCTACCTGCGATTTGGAACGTTCCCGCCAAAGGATTATCTAAAGCTGGGGGAGACTGTTTCAAGATTTGTCCCAACCGCACACCATTAGCTACAAGTTGAGCCGAGAAGCTTTGGTCTTGCAGTTGGATATTAGAAACTGCAACTGTGCCGCCACCAATTTGAACTCCTGCACCATCACTGCGAATTGTGGCAATTTCAAACGGTGCTGTACTGCCTGAGAGGAGGAGACGACCATTGAACTGTGCCCCAGCCAAGGAGACATTTTGCAGTTGATTCTTGTCTACAAAGGGTTCTAATTTTACCCCAGAGGAAACAGCCACAGCTTGCCAACGCTCATTGGCATAACTACCAGTTGCCCGGACTGTCCCACCACTGACATTCAGAGCCACATTGCGGAAAGAGACGGTGCGATTTGAAGCGATCGCAACCTCGCCCGTTCCGGGGTAAGTTCCATTGGGAGCTTGAAACTGTACCACAGTTTGGACATTGGTAGGAGCGCCAGTTAGTTGAGCTGTACCAGAGACATTACCGATTTGAAAGGTAGGTATTGTTTCGTAGACTTTGGCGATCGCATCTCCTGGAACATTCTTGGCAGCGAAATTTAAATCCAGTCGCGGACTCTTACCAAGTTGAATTGTACCAGCGCCCGTAATCTCACCACCAATTTTAGCTTTACCTTGAATATCTTTTAGGGTAATTAAAGAAGAACTAGTAACAAGCTCAAACTTACTACTGATGCTATTAAAATCAACTTTGTCAATTCTGGCAGTTTGAATCGTGGCAACTGAGCCGGAGAGAATTGGCTCTTTAGTCGATCCGGTAATTTGCAAAGAAGCTTGTACTTGTCCAGCGATCGGTACAGGTAATTTTACCTTAAGAGTCTCTTGGGCATTCGCCAAACTCACCGCATTTACACGCGCTGCCAACTTCAAGCCTGCTTGAGTGTCGACGATTCCCGTAGCCACTAAAGGAATTTTGCCGTAGTTGCTAGTCACATTATTTAACTGTAACTCCGTTCCTTGGAAGTGCAGGTTTCCTTGGCTATTGCTCAACAGTTGCGGGACTTTGGGTATTTGCAGCGTTACCCCTTGCACAGTAGCGTTGCCAAACAATAAAGTTTGCTGTCCTGGTGTCAACCGAACTAACAAGTCGCCATTGGCTCGACCCGCCTGTAAGTTCACTGGTAACTTAATCAACCGAGTAATATTCTCAGCCAAAAAATCTTGTGCTTGCACCTGGAAAGTCCCTGCTAGCACCTTAGAACGTGTCTCTCCCTGAATGGAAATATTGCCACCACTGTCTGCTTGACCCCCAACTTCAAACCGGATCAACTGGTTATTTGCTAAAAGTTGAGCAGATCCATTGAGTTGAGAAAATAGCACTGGCAATTGCTGAGTATTGTTAGCGGTAGCAGAGCGTTTATTTAGTACTGAGTTAACTGAGTTAGAAGTTGGGTATTCTTCCTTGCTCTCCTGCCCCTCTGCCCCTCTGCCCCCCTGCTCCTCTGCCCCCCTGCTCCCCTGCCCCTCTGCCCCCTCATCCGGCATCAAGGCCAGCTTGGCATTACGAAACCGCAGGTAGTCCAAATCGGTTTTAATTGCACTGCTTCCACCTGACGACGTGATGGTAGTGGAAACCCAACGCCCTTGGTCATCCTGGTCAATGTAAATATCTGGATTGACTAAGGTTACATCTAGCTTTAAATGGCGATTAAAAATTAGTTGTAGCAGATCGAAACCCACCTCTACAGATTCGACTGTAGCCCGGTCTGGATCTGTGGGCGTGGCTGGGATAGCTGAAGCCCCAAACTGCACTCCCGTCAACGAAAATTGTGTAACTCTTCCCAGGTTTACCGGACGGTTGAGTGTAGTAGTGAGACTTTGTTGTGCTAACGGCGTTAACTCTGTTTGGACAAAAGTCCACAACCGCCAAATACCAACGATAACTCCTAACAGCAAAAGTCCGCCCAAGGTAATGCTACCCCGGCTCAACACCAGCAACCACAAACGTTTGCGGATAGGGGAGGGGGAATGAATATCTTGATTGGTAGATTTAGTCATTTGCTTTCACTGTATTAATTGCCGGATGTCGCTGGCACACACAAGCATTAACTGGCACATTGGTTCAGTATGCCATTTCCAGGATACGCCAACTAAACCCAAGACCCCATTGGTTGAGTTACGGTATTTTCTCGATCCAATACTTATGCTTAATAATATTGGCGTTTTCAGGAAAATCTGAATAGAGTGAAAATTATTCCTGTGACTTTCCTTGAGGCACAATCTCGAACTTTAATATGAATAAACCTTAAAAAGGACAGATGATTACACCAATGGATGTAATGGTACTCATCAGGTATTCTAGTATTTAAGCAGTTATTCAAGAACTGAAACAATAAAAATTACTAGAAAATTACTAGATGTACTCAAAAAGTCCAAATACCAAGGGTTATAACCGATTAGCTGACGTAAACGTAGGAGTTGACAAAGGTTCTCTCCGCCTCCAGTTCAGTACTAGGGTGAGTCAGGAGTTCTACGGTAAACGTCAAGCTTATAAAGGGTTAGGCAGAAGTGATACCCCAGAAAACAAACAATGGGCTGATAGCATAGCTAGGCGGATACAAGCTGATATCGACCATCCAGACGGAGGATTATTTGACCCTACCCTGGCTAAGTACCTGGATATCAAGCCGATGCTAGCTACAGTTACTCAGTTACCGACCGCGAGAGCATTACCTACATTAGGAGAATTGTGGAGTAAATATATCGCTTGGAAGCTACAAACACAACAAATTGCTGAGTCAACACATAGGACACTATACCAAACTACTTACACTACATTGCTAACACCTTTTCTAGATCAAGAGTTTGGAGAAGAAACAGCAAGTTTAATTATTAATACATTGAATGCAAAAAAAACTGGTAAGCATTTAATAAAAACTTTGTACGGTGCTTTGTCTTCTCTTTCCTTATGGGCAATTAATAATAACTTAGGAATAAACCGAGATTATTTTAACGAAATTAAAGAATCTTATCGACTGCCTAAAAAATTACAACAGTTACAAGAAGAAGATTACAAGGCTTATACATTGGAAGAGAGAGATATAATTATCAATGCATTTTATGAATCAAATAAAAAACACGAGAGAGAAGTTGCGAATTTAATTGAATTCTTATTTCTTACTGGATGTAGGCACGGCGAAGCATTCGCACTTAGATGGAAAGATATTAAATTTGATTCAGGATGGATAATTTTTGGTGAAAGTTATTCTTATTCATTAAAGAGAAGTAAAACCACTAAAACGGAAGTAATTAGATGGTTTAAAATGAAAGGCATGAATAGATTAATTAATCTATTAAAAACTTTGAAGGAAAAAACAGAAAATGATAATGAATTAGTTTTTAGTAACAAAGGCAAATACTATGACTCACCTAAGATTAGAGTAGCTTGGAACCATAATAACCGTGTAAATGAGGACGGAAAGGCTTATAGTTATCCTGGGGTTGTTAGTAGACTTGCTACTCAAGGATTAATACACAGTTATCTTAAACCCTACTCTACTAGACATACTTTTATTAGTATTCAAGCTAATAACGGTGCTGACTTGGGTTTATTAGCTGACAGTTGCGGCAACAGTGTGGACACTCTTATTAAGCATTATCTACAACCGGATAAGGAAAGAGTACTGAAAGACATCTAAGTAAATAGAGAAGTGTAGTTGAAATTACTCCAATTATAATTCCCTAATTAAGAAGAGATTTAACTATGAAATTATTCTATTTTTATAAATAGACTGTGAGCAAGAATGTCGTCAAATATCTATTTGACGACATACAAGTAAAACAGGCACAGAGTAAATATTAAAAGCGTATTACACAGTTGAAAAGATATCTTCAAGTAGAGTCTTGATTATTTTTCAATTCAGTAAATATATGTTGTTGCCTATTATAACCCCAAAAAGTCAATCCTAACAGTGGTGTTGATATAACACTCAATCCCGAAATTATATCTATAAAGAAATTAGAAGAATGCTGTTTATTTGGACTATTAGAACCATGTATAAAAAATGAAATTAACAATACGCCTAAAGAAGAATAAAAAAGACCTGCGCTTGTCTTTTTATTATCTTCTATCATTTTTAGTTGATTATTACGCCACTCTAAATCAATTTCAACTGTTACATAAGTTGTATAAATTTCTTTATGTTCCTGTGTTCGTTCACAACGATATTCATCAAATCCATCAAAATATATATTTTTACTCTTCCTTTCAATTTGACGTATTACAAAACGGTCGTAACTGTTATCTAGTTTTTCTACTGACCCTACTATTAAAGACATCTTAGTTTCTGGTTTGAATTTTTTCAGCACAGTTTTATCAGATAGTTGGTAAACTCTTAAGTCAGACATAAAAACTCTATTAAATTATAACTAGTAACTTCTTATTTGATTGCTAATTAAATAACTCTAAAAATCCTTTAATAACTGCTGTGGCGTTTTCATGGCATTGTTCTGCTAAAAACCATAGAGGTTGGTTACAAATTTTGATTTCTCGTGACATAAAAAGCATTCCTTTAGAGAACTATATACATAATTCCCAGAAATAGATAAATAATTGCTATTGTTAAAAAAATAATCTAAAAATTCTTATTAAGTTTTATTGCTAATATTTTAATCTTTTCAGAGAAAAATTACTTTGATTTAACTCAATTAAGGTAAAAAATAACATCATGTCAACTCCTGAAGAATTTGCTAGAAGAGAAAGGTTGATTGATAAATGTAAAGTTCTAGTGAACGATGATAAATATGAAATATCTAGTTGTGGAGAACACGTAAATCATGAAAAACAGACAATAGAATGGCAGGTACAACGAAAAGGGATAACAGAAAATTTTTCAATTGAAGAATTTGAGGTCTACATAAAAAATCTAGAAAAAGAAATCGACCCCTAACTTTTTTGTAAGTCATCAAGCAAGATTGTCCCCTTCCCCATACAGGGTCTACAGAAGTGCGATGAAAATCAATCGGCACGGATGCGCTAAGGTTCTCACATAGTGAGAGATACAGCTATAAATTTAAGGCTAGAGTCAATTTTCAAACTCTAGCCTTAAATTTGTTATATATATTGCTTTTCAGCTATCTGTGTAGTTTAGACAGAATCTTAGAAATAAAGCTCTAATTACTATTGCCTTCCTTTCTTTTCATCCAGTGCTTTTTGAATAGCTTCTCTACAAAATTCAGGAGGATTGTCTTGTTGCTGTACTTCCTCTTTCATGGATTTTGTCATGC
>NZ_CAWUDN010000144.1:0-15692 GCF_963920915.1 Nostoc sp. PCC 9305 | reverse complement strand
TAGATTCTTCTGATTCCTTGCGTCAAGCCTGATTGAGATGCTCTTACCCTGGTTAATTAATACTTTGCTCCCGTTCAAAGACAAAAATAATGGAAATCGGTTTATTTGTCTTGGGATCGGATGGCTCATATAAATTTAGCAATCGGTAATTCAAAGTATGGAATTCGTCGATCCATGATTCCAGGGTTCGGAAATACCAAGGAGTAGGGTAGAATGGTCGATCTGCATTTGGTTGCCATGAAGTTTCGCGCCACCCATTGGAGTATGGAGAGTCACCGCAAGCAATTATCGGATGAAGTGTTTGAATGACTATTTTGCCTTTGTCCTCTAACAGGCTATGGCCTGCCTTAGCGATCTCATCAAGAGCGCATTCGCCTAGAATTGAAAAGTTGCAAATCAAGCAAGAGAAATAGTTAATAGTGCTAAATCTTTGTGATGCAAGATCCGAGTATGAACAGACAACAAAGCGAGAATCACCACTATCCTTTGCTGTCTCAATGAGATCGGCGCAAAAATCGACACCCCAGCCATCAATTCCTAAAGAAAAAAGCTGTCGAGACAACCATCCCTCACCGCATCCAATATCTAAGAATGTTCTTGGATTTAGTTGGGTTATCGCTTTAACTATAGCGGCATCTGTGGCGATCGCACGGCTTTCAATTTGTTGATTACGAATTGCTTGTGTCCATAATTTAGCATTCATCTGCCATGAGTCAAGGATTCGTTTTTCATTCTCGTCCATATAACGCCGCTCAAATAGCACGAACAATCTTCTCCTTTAAAACATAAGCGATAATGGAGCCTGATGCAGGATTTACACTATTTCCAAGAATCGCAGTTGTAACTCATACCTAGACATGATTACAGCAATTCTTTAGGTTCTATCGATTAGCGATACTCAGTTCGAGAAGCCCTAAAACTCTCAAGCAAGGTTCTGTTTGACAATCCCACTGCTACCCAAAATTTAGAAGCATTCATCAAACAGGCGATCGCTGCAAAAAGTTAAAGAAAGTATATTTTGACTTTAACTAAAAAATAAGTAAGTATTAACAGTGATATTCAAAGGCTATGAAAGTCGAAAATGAAACGTCCAAATCGCCTTGCTTGGATGGGAGCGATCGCACTCGCTGCGATCGTTTTACTTAGTTTGTTCGCTGCTCCCAATAATACTAAAATTAACGCTGGTTCTACCTATAACCGTAACTCTGATGGCTATGGTGCTTGGTATGCTTTTATGCAACAACAGGGAATTTCTATCAAGCGCTGGCAAAAGCCTTTTAGTGATATTCAGCCAGAGAACAGCCCAGTTACCTTCCTCCAGGTAGGCGGCTATCCCAGAGAAACCATACTGGATAGTCAAGAGCGGGAATGGGTAGAAAAAGGGAATACTTTGGTAATTTTGGGTGCAAAGGCGCGGGTTACAGAAGCGGAGTTTAGCACTATGCAAAAATCTCCTGAAGGTAATATTAAAATTGATACACGTAGACGATATAAAAAAGCTAACTCCCAGCAGGTTAATTTAGGCGATCGATTTGGTGCTGTTGTCTGGAAAGAAAATTACAAAAAAGGAAAGGTGATTTTTTCTACCACTCCTTATTTAGCTGCCAACGCCTACCAAGATTATTTAAGTAATTTCAAGTATTTAGCTAGTTTGGTTACTGAAAAAAGTAACACAGTCTTTGTCGATGAATACATCCACGGCTATAAAGATGCCGATGTCAGGAAGAAGGAAAGCGAAGGAGATTTATCTAGCTTTTTTGCCAAAACTCCTTTACTTCCAATCTTGATACAGGTAGGTATCCTACTATTAGTGCTAGTTTGGGCGCAGAATCGCCGCTTTGGCAAGCCAGTAGCTTTAGATACACCAGTTGTAGATAATAGCTCGGCATACATCCAAGCTTTAGCCGGGGTGTTGCAGAAAGCTGATACCACCGACTTTGTTGTTGAAATGGTGGGTAAACAAGAACAACTAGAACTGCAAAAAGTCTTGGGATTAGGGCAAGTACTATTAGAACGTCAAGCCTTGATCGATTTCTGGATGGAAAAAACAGGTGCAAGTGCAGCCGAACTAGATGCAGTTTTAAAGCTACAATCTCGCAAACAACCCATCAGTGAACGAGACCTGTTAAGCTGGTTGGGGAAATGGCAAAGCATTAGGGAAATTCGTAATTCGTAATTCGTAATTCGTAATTATTTTTTTGAAATTGTACTCTGCGTTGGTTATTTATCAATAAAAAATATGAGCGAAACACATCCTATCTTAATTCGTCTTGGTCAAGGTCTTAATCAAGTAATTGTCGGACAATCTAGCTTAATACAGCAACTCTTAGTAGCACTGCTAGCGGGTGGACATGTAATTTTAGAAGGAGTACCGGGAACTGGGAAAACCCTACTCGTAAAAGTGTTAGCGCAGTTAATTCAAGGGGATTTTCGCCGGATTCAATTAACACCAGATGTTTTACCTTCAGATATTACTGGTACTAATATTTTTGACTTGAATAGCCGCAATTTCACTTTGAAAAAAGGGCCAATATTTACTGAAGTATTGCTAGCGGACGAAATCAACCGTACTCCGCCCAAGACACAAGCGGCGCTGCTAGAAGCAATGGAAGAGATGCAGGTAACACTGGATGGTGAAAGTTTGCCTTTACCAGATTTATTTTGGGTAATTGCGACACAAAATCCCCTAGAATTTGAGGGGACTTATCCTTTACCAGAAGCACAGTTAGACAGATTTTTATTTAAGCTGGTGGTAGATTACCCCGATCGAACTGCTGAAAAGCAAATGTTACTCAATCGTCAGGCGGGTTTTGCAGCACGACGTTTGGATATTAGCCGTTTAAAACCAATTGCAACAGTAGCCGACATTTTGCAAGCACGACAAGCAGTCAAAGAAGTTAAAGTATCAGAAGCGATCGTTGATTATTTGTTGGCGTTGGTGACAATATCGCGTCAATATCCTGATTTAACTTTGGGTGCATCACCCCGTGCTACCGGTGCTTGGTTGCAGACATCTCAAGCCATAGCGTGGTTAGCAAAAAGGGATTTTGTAACGCCAGATGATGTAAAAGCAGTTGCATCACCGTTACTACGTCATCGTCTCATCTTGAAACCAGAAGCGATGCTGGATGGTTTACAAATGGATGCAGTAATTGCGTCGGTAATTAATCAAGTACCAGTTCCGAGGTGAAAAAATTAAACCTCTTGTGTAATAGGACTTACGCATCAAGTACGAAATGTAGGGGCAATTCATGAATTGCCCCTACGGCAAATCAAGGCAATTAGAACTAGCCCTTTCAAGGTGAGCATACGTACTATACAATAGACCTCTTGCATAAATCAAAAATAAGAAATAACCCCACCCCCAACCCCTCCCCGCTTGCGGGGTGGGGTGTTAGGGACTTTTGCAAGAGGTCTAATTTTTTACCGCATTTCAGGTATCGGCTGCAATTAAAGAAAGAAATTATGGATTCAACTCCAAATTTTTTGACTGTAAATTAAGCGATTGCAATTACCAAAATACCAAAATTGGGTTAAAAACATTATTTATTTCATAGTACAAACGTTCACCTTGAAAAGGATTTTACAGATTTTTTCCAAATTTTCTATTCTCAGTGCATAAAAACTAAAAGTTGTCGTAAAGAGTGATATGCAGAGAAGTTCATTTAGTAAGTACCACAAAAAAGGTGCAAATAAGGTGAATTAAAATTTATTTAATTATCTCTGCACGGGGCATTTGATTACTGCCTCATTACTTATTCCTCTACCTGGGGAAAAACTTCCCCAATTGGGTGGGGAGGAATTCCTATGAAACCCAAGAATCATAAAAACAATCAGTGGCAACGAATGCTCAGTGAGGATAAAAGGATGAACACCAACTTTACAAAAGTAAGTTTGCTGAAATTCAGTCGTATCGCTACACTTCTAGCAACTGGAATAGCAGTTTCTATAGCAGTACCTGCATTGGCGAGTGTTTCATGGGTAAATTACGAAAAGAAAAAAACCAATAACTATATCCCTACTAATGCTGTTGTTGGTGGCAGTCAGAATGGAAAGAAACTGTATGTTTGCCAAGCGATACATGATAAAGAGTATATACCTGGAAAGTTAACTGAGGCTCATAATTGCTTCATTCCGGGGGGAAATAAAGAATATCGCTACACCAAGTATCGTGTACTAACGGGAAACAACTGGAGCTGGAGAAATACTGGGGGAGAATTGCCATCTTCTAGAGATAGAGCTTGGGGAGGCAATCAAGATAATGGTGGAAACACATTATATGTTTGCAGAGCCAAGTACAAAGGTGAGTATATACCTGGAAAATACTATGAGCCGACTAAAATCTGCTACGTTTCATTTGGAGGAGCAGAATACCGATTTACAGACAAAAATTTCGAGTTTTTGATTGCAAACTAAACTCAATAGAATAAAAACTTCTGGATACCTTTGGCGGTCATAGCCATTGCTGAAAAATAGTAGTAATAGAAAGTGTTAATCATTCATAAGGAGTAGAAATCAATGAGGCTTTCTTACACAATAATTGGAATGTTAATAGTACTTGCTTCTCCCGTAGTAACCTTTGCTGAAGATAAAGATATCAATCCACCTGAACCTTTTACTAATTATGTTGCAAGTTATAAAACAAAATTTGAATATCTGACAAAAAAATACACAAATTCACCGATCACACCCGCTGTTCTCATACAATTTAGCAATGATTTAAGTCAACTTGAAAATGAATTTAGGCAAGAGCGTCGTGAAGATTACGAAACCTTTCGCAAAGTAACGACATTAGGACAAAGTTGTACTAATGGCAGCCCTGGTAAAAGAAAAGTATGTCCGGCGCCAACAATAACTTGTCCTAGTGATTTTGAATTGGTATCACAAGAAACTTACATAACGGGAGGTGGTGCCGCAGAGCTTAGTAGATCTAATACAGAGCTATCGTGGGAAGTTGTCAAAACAGGAAAAGGAAGAAATGAGGGAACTGCTGTAGTAAGCTGTAGGTATTCAGATGTTTTTATAAATAATACAGTAGCCAATGAAATCACAGAAATTAAAAAACTCGCAGGTTTTGGGGATAGTTGAAAAGCAGGCATTATACCCAAGGATTGACCCAGCCAGCCGTAGCAGCTTCTGACGGCAACTCATACCAAGACGGAAAACTTTGTAAAATGGCTGCACCTTCAATAGACAAAGATTTGACCGTACCATCTGGCAACCGGATGTCTGCGAATTTATTGCGGTAGCCACCTCTTTGATCGGTGAAATGCGATCGCACGATAGTATTAGCTGGCAGATGTCCCGGTTTGAGCTTCCGTTCATTTCGTCCCCCAACTCTTTCTACAAGCAGTGGTACGGGTTCATTTGCAGCCAGAAATTGTTCTACAGCTTGCTGTTGTTTGGGTAGTAGTTTGGAATCAGGCATTGTGGGAATTAAATGAGCGATCGCCCCGTACCAGCCGATATGTGCAGATGTGGATGGTAGTGAAATAGCACTCTCTGTGCTGGCTACTAGAACTAAACGCCGCCGCGCCTGGGGTAGCCCGAAATCTGCAATTAAGTCGCAGAATTAGCACGCGATCGCACCTTGGCGTTTTTAAAACAGCATTTAGGCAGTGGTGTCAAAGTCTGAAATGGGGTGACTACTGCCAGATAATTCGCCCACTTTGATTGCCCTGGCAACCAAGATATTCTGATTTTGAATCACTGGGAAAACGCTGCACATCGCGGGTAGTTTTTAAGAAAGAGAACGGTGAAAGTGTGTATTTTACTACCCTTGAAAGCCAACCCCTTCTCCCAAAATTGGGAGAAGGGGAGCCATTTTCAAAGTCCTCTCCCAAACTTGGGAGAGGGATTTAGGGTGAGGGCTAATTATTAATGATTCCGAATTCAAAATCAGATCGCACCTCTAGATTTGCACTTTTCTGCATAGCTTGAAAATTCATCTCCAATTAAAATGAGCGCATACTTCAATGAGTTAGGGCTAAAAGATACAAGATATGACTCTCAAGTTAAACGCCGGAGACAAAGAAAATTTTCATAAAGCTTAAAGAAACTTTGAATTTGGATGAAAATATGGTAGTAGTAAATTTAAAAGAACATCAAGTTTTTGGATATTTACCAGTGGAAAAAAAGCTGGGTATTCTTGTTGTAGATGACCACCAATTAATTTTAACTGGTACGCTCGATGTCTTAAGTAGACAGTATCCCGAAGCTGCTATTATTAAAGCTCAGACGGCAAAAGAGACACTTTTTCAACTTCAATATCATCACTTTGACCTGATTGTGATGGATTTATCAATTCCCGATCGCCAAGGGGAGACAGCAGAAATTGATACCGGAATTAAGCTGTTGCAAACTTTGCTCCAAGAATATCCCCATCAGAATTTTATGGTACAAACCAGTTATGTGAAGGCGTTAATTCGGATCAAACACGAGATTGATAATCATCAAGCTGGATTTGCGATCGCAGATAAAGGATTACCCGAAGATGAAATGCTAATGCGGGCTAATTTGGCCCTTCATGGTGCAACTCACACCAAAGACATCAAAACGGGAATCGAACTCAAACCAGAATGGTTGGAGGTGTTGCGGTTGGCTTTTGAAGAGAGTTTGACAGATAGAGCGATCGCCGATCGAATGTATAAATCAGAAAGAGCAGTACGTACTTACTGGACGAAGATTCAGGATGTGTTGGGAGTTTATCCTGAAGACTGCAAGCAAAGTGGTAAGAATATGCGAATTCAAACTGAAATTCGTTCCCGTGATGAAGGTTTAATCGATTAATTCGGGGAAATTTAATTCGGTAAAAAGCGATCGTAATTAAAAAGGGTACAAGCCCCCACTGATTGTAACTAAGAATTACGAATTATCAATTACTAATTATTTTGACGTGTGGGGGTGCAATGACTGTGGGAATTATAACTAATTATCTAGACATGATATGAGCAGGAGAATCTGGAATCGCATTCGCCAAGAATTTGGATTGTGGTTACAGGCTGCACCTCCTGGAATCATGGTACTGTTTATGGTGATATTGATACGTATAACTGGAGGAATGCAATCTTGGGAATGGATGCTTTTCGATCAGATGTTATCTCTGCGTCCAGTCGAAAAAATTGATGAACGTGTAGTAATTGTAGGTATCGATGAAAAGGATATTGAATGGGTTAAGCAATATCCCATTCCAGATGAGAAGATTGCAGAGTTACTCACCAAGCTGGAAACTTATAAACCGTTAGTTATTGGGCTGGATATCTTCAAAAATGTTCCTGTTGAACCTGGTGGTAAAGAACTTGCGCAGGTGTTGCAGCAGAATCCTAATATTATCGGGATTCAAAAAATATTACCACCCCAACAAACTCCTCCACCCCAGAATTTCCCACCTGAACGAGTTGGATTTGTCGATTTACCTAACGATAAGGATAGCAAAAATCGACGCTATTTGTTATTTACAACAAACCCTAATAATCCTAACAATATCAACCAAGATAAATATTCTTTAGCGATGCGGTTAGTTATTAAGTACTTCCAAGCGAAAGGAATTGAATTGGAAACAGGAAAAAATGACCCGAATACAATGAGATTTCGAGGGATTGAATTACCCCGAATCACCCATAATTTTGGCGGATACGTTAATGTTGATGATGGCGGATTGTCAATTTTAATGAATTTTCGCAATACTTCTAAGCCTTTCCATGTTGTCTCGCTACGCGACATTTTAATTGGAAAAGTAGATGCAGAATTATTGCGCGATCGCATTGTATTAGTTGGCAACCGCAATACGAGTACTGGTGATATTTTTTATACATCTGCATTGACAGACTTAGAATTAAACGGTCAAATTTATGGCATTGAATATCACGCTCATGCGATCGGTCAAATTCTTAGTAGTGTAATCGACAGTCGCCCAATGTTGCATAGTTGGGGAGATATAGAAGAGTATGCATGGATCTTTGTTTGGGGTTTTCTGCCGATAATTATCGGACGACTTACCCAATCTGTTTGGAGAAATATACTTAGTGTTGGCGTAGCCGGATTTGCTCTGTTTAGCTGTGGGTATATGATGTTGTGGGTGTGGGGTATATGGATTCCGGTAGCACCTGGTTTGCTGATCTTAGCTGTAAATGGGCTTGGCTTAAGTGCTTTTGCCTTTTACCAGCATGATAAATTCTTGCGATCGCAAATTAACGAACGTCAAAACACAATTCAACACACATTTACCGTAATTCATAATGGCCCTTTGCAAACTCTTGCTTATGGATTAAAGCATCTGCGTGCTCAAGATATCCCCTACGAACAACTAGTTGGACAATTTGAAAAACTCGATCGCGAAATTCGAGAAGTTGGTGAATTTCTCAAACTCGAAGCATTAACCACAGAAGAGAGTTTGCGTTTAGGTAGCGGATTAATACTTGAATTGAAACGACCTTTACACGATTTATTATATGAAGTTTATTCAAGTACATTAGAACGTAAAGATTTTGAACATTTTCAAACATTAAAAGTAAAAATTCGCAATTTTGAACCGATTGATGATAAATATTTAACTATAGAACACAAACGGGGAATATGTCTGTTTTTAGAAGAAGCTCTATGTAATGTTGGTAAACACGCTCAAGGAGTTAAGCGCGTTCAAGCATCGGGTGTTTATAGTGCAAATAAATACAATTTATCTGTGAAAGATAACGGTTCAGGTATTAAATCAAAACTAGAAAATAAAGGCACAAAACATTTTAAAATGCTTGCGAAAGAATTAGGAGGAGAGTTTCGCCGTGAATCCCTTTCTCCACGTGGAACTATATGCGAACTTAGTTGGACACCTATGAAGGAATTTTAAGAAAGAATAAAGGCATTATTCGCCAGAATTCTGAATTCTGCAAAAGTTTGAGATCGCCATACAATCAACAGCATTTACCATGAGTCATCAACATTTCAGATTTTGGCAAAATAAGCGCAGACTTACAAGCTTGGTTGTAGGAGTAGTTTTTCTTATGACCGCAGTCCCAGCATTTGCTCAGTTTAACCCACGCGATCGCAAACCAGCCAGCGACAATACCCGTGGAGGTGGTTCGCGTGGATGTTCAGCTAACGGCATACCACTAACACAGCTTGCACCTCAGACATTTATCGGTAAAACCGCTTCCACGCGTCCAATGTTAGCTTGGTATATGTCAAGTTCCCAAAATGCGCGATTCCAACTGTATGAATTTGATTCAGCTAACACTGTTAAAAAAATTGGACAAGTTAAAGAAATACCCACAACAGTCGGGATTAACAAACTAAAACTTCCTCTCGAATACCCCGAACTCACAGTTGGTAAAACATATTTATGGCAAATTGCAATTGACTGCAAAAACGACGCGATTATTAGACGTGCAGAATTTACCGTTATCAATCCTCAATCACTTGCTAAAAATCGATTTACTAGTATTCCAGATAGCATAAATTATTATGCTGAAAATGAACTGTGGTATGAAGCACTAGAAGAAGCATTAAAAGCAACTGGTAATGGTAAACTGGGGCAAACTTGGGCAACTTTAGTTAAAGAACTAGCACAGTCTGAAATGCTTATCGGTAATGACGTAGATAAAAAAAATATTCAGCGACGAATTGAATACCTCCAGAAAATTGGCAGCGAAAAAATATAGCAGTTTTCATTTTGATGCAACACACTCTGACCTCACTCCAAACTTCTCTCCTAAAAGGAGAGAGGCTTTGAATCTTACTCCCCTTCCAGCAATAAAAGTTTTTCTGATCTCCTCTCCTAAGGCTACGGTGTACACACAAGTCTGAAGTTGTTCAAGAATCTGGGTTTTACTCCACCCTAACCACTGCTTGAATTCAATAAACAACCACCCGAATTCAATAAACAACTACCCGAATTCAATAAACAACCACCCGAATTCAATAAACAACCACCCGAATTCAATAAACAACTACCCGAATTCAATAAACAACTACCCGAATTCAATGAACGACCACCCGAATTCAATGAACGACCATCCGAATTCAATATATTTATTGCATAAATTCTCAAAACCTCACTTGAAACCTGATTTACTAAAGTTTTAGCTTTTGTTTTACCCCAGCCTAACCATCACTGCGATTAAGTAGGTAATCTTTGGGATTTAAGAAAAAATTCGACTTGTGTGTACACGGTAGCCCCTAAGAGGAGAGGGTTAGGGTGAGGTCTGTATTAAACAACTAAGAACCACTATAAAAATAGTAGGCAGAATAGAAATGGTGAAAATTTGGCCGGTTGCTGTCACAGGATGGCTGGGATGCGTGGTAGGTATTGCAGTTTCTATTAATCCTGCTGTTGCTCAGTTAACTCCCGATAATAGCCTGGGAAAGGAGCGATCGCAAGTCGTTCCTATCAATACAAACAATGACCGTATCGAAGGCGGTGCGGCTCGTGGTGCTAATCTATTTCACAGTTTTCAAGATTTTAACATCGGTGAGGGTCAAGGTGTTTATTTCGCCAATCCAGAGGGAATAACAAAT
Organism: Nostoc sp. PCC 9305; assembly: GCF_963920915.1. Classification (NCBI taxonomy): domain Bacteria; kingdom Bacillati; phylum Cyanobacteriota; class Cyanophyceae; order Nostocales; family Nostocaceae; genus Nostoc; species Nostoc sp. PCC 9305. Next base: position 5,183 of record NZ_CAWUDN010000144.1, on the reverse strand, counting down.
ATCTTTTCTCGCGTTACTGGTGGTAACTCATCGAATATTTTCGGTACATTGGGAGTATTAGGTAATGCAAATTTATTCTTGCTCAATCCCAATGGCATTTTATTTGGTAAAAATGCCAGTTTAGATGTGCAGGGTTCCTTTATTGGCACAACTGCGAACGGAATTCAGTTTGGAAATCAGGGGGTTTTTAGCGCCACGAATCCTGAAACAGCACCATTATTGACGATTAATCCTTCGGCGTTGTTGTTTAATCAAATCCAAGCGAATGCAGGAATTACCAATCAATCGCAAGCAGATGCTGGTAAGAATCTTATTGCTGAAAATGTCACAGGTTTAAGAGTAGCAGATGGTAAAAGTTTGCTGCTTGTCGGTGGAAATATCAATCTTGATGGTGGGAGTATTCGCACTTATGAAGGGAATATTGAGTTAGCAGGTTTGGCTGCACCAGGAAATGTCGGATTAAATATCACAAGTGATAATATCAGTTTGGTAGTGCCTGATGGTGTAGAACGAGCAAATGTTTCCTTCAATAACGCCGCAGAAGTTAATGTTAGAGGTGCGAATGGCGGGAATATTAAAATTCATGCCCGTGATGTGAATTTGGCTGGAGAAAGTAAACTCAGAGCAGGTATAGAGACAGGTCTAGGAACACCAAATAGTCAAGGTGGCAATGTTGAAATTAACGCCACAGGAACCATAAATCTCACTGATGCCAGCTTTATTTCCAACACATTGCGAAAAGACGCTGTTGGTACATCAGGTGACATTAATATAAAGACAGGTTCCCTGAATTTAAGTAATGATTCATTTCTAGATGCCAGTACTTCTGGGCAAGGAAATTCTGGTAAAGTTTCCATCTTAGCTAAAGATAACATTGCGCTTACAGATAGTAGCGATATTTATAGTTCTGCGGAAGAAGGGAGTGTAGGTAATGGTGGTAGTATTAACATTCAAACAGGTTCTCTTTCTCTAGCGCAAGGTTCCCAACTCAACACCAAATCTTTCGGACAGGGAAATGCCGGTAGTATCAATATTAATACGAGTAATGGCATAAGTTTAGATGGTTTTGTAGATACTACTTTAAGGGACGGTAAACCAGGTCGAATTTATAGCCGTATTACTAGTATCGTCAACTCAGAAGGTACAGGTAAAGCTGGAGATATTCAGATAAAAACAAGTTCTCTCCAATCAACTAATGGAGCATTTATTAGCAGTGGTACCTTTGGTAAAGGCGATGGAGGAAATATTACGATTGATGCTAATAATATTGCTTTGGATGGTGATAGTTTTATTGACAGCGAAGTATCGGCAGATGGTGTAGGTAAAGCTGGAAATATCTGGGTTAATACTGGAACTCTCTCATTATTGGGTGGTTCACAAATATCTACCGCCGTTTCTGGTAAAGGTGATGCAGGTAATATCTTTATTAATGCCCGCGACACAATTCAGTTAGATGGGATAGTTGGCTATTCGATTGCTGGTATTAAAAGTTATATATTAACTGGAGGTGTTGGTAATGGTGGAAATATAGAAGTCACAACTGGCTTGCTATCGTTGACAAATGGTGCAAGTATTGATACAGGTACAAATGGAATAGGTAACGCAGGCAATATCACCATTAATGCCCGTGAAACTATTAATATAGACGGTTTTGGTAGGGTTTTTATTGAACAATTAGGAGAAAGTGAATTACCCAGCCGTATTAGTAGTGACGTTAGTTTAGATGGTGTAGGTAAAGGTGGAGATATCCGCATCAATACCAGAGAATTATTCTTAAACAACACAGGTAAAATAAGTTCTGATACCTTTGGACTGGGTAATGGAGGTAATATTTTTATTCAAGCAGCAGAAAAAATTTCCCTCAGCGATACTAATAATATTGGTTTCACTCAAATTAGTTCTACTGTTCTTGATAAAGCCAGAGGTAATGCTGGCACTATCAACATTCAAGCTAGAGACTTTTCATTAGATAATGCTGCGATTAATAGTTACACCTTTGGGCAGGGAAATGCTGGTAGGATCTCTATTAAAGTTCTAGATACTTTATCTTTAAATAATCAAGCACATTTTAGTAGTGCAACTTCAGAATTAGTAGGTAATGGTGGGGATATTGATATCCAAACAGGAAAGCTTTCTTTAGATAATGGCTCTTATTTTTTCGCTAGCACTTTTGGTAAAGGAAACGCTGGTAATATCTCAATACAAGCAACAGACAAAGTTTCTCTTGCCAATAACAGTAGTATAAGTAACAGCATTTCCAAAACAGGTGCAGGTAATGCCGGAAATATTAATATCTTCGCAAAGTCATTTTCTGTAAGCGGAGACTCTGCCATTTTTAACAGCAATCTTGATGGTAAAGGTAATGCTGGCGATATCTCAATCAATACAAAAGAGAATGTTTCTTTCACAGATAGTTCTTTCCTGAATGCTAGTACATCAGGTGAAGGTAATGCCGGGAATATCAAAATTCAAGCAGGTGGTGCTGTGACATTTTCTGGACGCAGTGAAAGACTTAGTAGCGGAATATCTAGCGGCGTGTTGGAAACCGGTGTAGGTAACAGTGGTGATATTGAGATTGTAGCCCGTAGTTTAGAACTATCTGATGGCGCTAATTTTTTTACATTGTCTAATGGTAAAGGCAACGCAGGTAATGTCTTAATAACTACATTAGGTAACACAACAATCAAAGATAGTAATATAGCAACATTTATTGCCACAGATGGAAATGCTGGTAAAATTGCAATTCAAGCAGGTGGTGATGTCTCTATTTTGGGAAAAAGCACTTTGTCCTCCATTCTTTACCTAAATGCAGTAGGTAAAGGTGGAGATATTGAAATTCAGGGGCGTAATTTTTCTTTATCCGATGGTGCTGTTCTATATTCCACTACTGCTGGTAAAGGCAATGCTGGAAATGTGCTAATTAATGCTACTGGCGACATTTATTTCACAAATGGTTCTAACATCAATGCTGCAACAATTGGGCAAGGAAATGCAGGTAATGTCATCGTTAATGCTGGCGGAAAATTCTCTCTTCAGGGGACAACTCCCAATGGTTTTAACTTTGATACTGGCATCTTTAGCATAGTCGCAATAGATGCAGGATTCATAGGTAAAGGTGAAGGCGGCAATATTAACGTTACAGCCCGTGATTTATCTCTCAATGGTGCAGCTTTATCTGCAAGTAGTCTGGGAGATGGAATTGCTGGGAATATTAATATTAATTCCGGTACTGTAAAACTAGATAATAAAGGAATTATTGCTGCTGCAACTACCTCTGGTGATGGTGGAAATATTAACTTAACTGCTACAGATTTATTACTATTGCGTCGTAACAGCAATATCACCACAACTGCGGGGTTAGCGAAATCAGGTGGCGATGGCGGTAACATCAATATAGACTCAAAATTCATCGTCGCCAGCCCTGAAGAAAACAGCGATATTAGCGCCAATGCATATACTGGTTTCGGTGGAAACGTCCAAATCAATTCGCAAGGTATCTTCGGTATTGAAGCGCGGACAAAACCAACCGAAAAAAGCGATATTACTGCAAGTTCTGAATTAGGTGTATCAGGTATAACAAATATTAACGCACCCGATACCAGTTACATTCAAAACAGCTTTACCGGATTATCCCCAAATGTCATCAATACCAATGCACTGATCGCCAATAGTTGCATTGTTCGCAGTTCCAAACAAGGGGGTACATTCTTCATCACTGGTTCTGGTGCTTTACGTAGTAGTCCGGGGGATGGATTAATTTCAATCTATTCTACAGGTGAAGTGCGTAATGTTGAACCAACATCGCAGACTTGGAAAAAAGGCGATCGCATAGTTGAACCACAAGGGCTTTATCGACTTGCTGATGGACGCTTGGTACTCAGTCGAGCATGTCAGTGAAGCAATTTTTAGATGACATCATGTCCACTTGATTGCTTATTAAACCCAAAGAACCCCACCCCGCCAAACCTACGCTTTGTCTCCCCTCCCCGCAAGCGAGGAGGGGTGTAATGACTGTGGTTAGCATAACTAATTGACGGATAATTTCTTGTAGAGACGGCGATTTATCGCGTCTTTCTAACCGTCAAAATGAATTTGACAGACTATTACTGATAAAATACCCAAAATGCGAGAACTTTACCCAGCGATCGAGCCTTACTTAGAAGGTAGTTTACAGGTTTCCGACCTTCATACTATCCATTTTGAAGAGTCAGGAAACCCGCAAGGTCAACCCATCGTTTTGCTGCATGGGGGCCCTGGTGGTGGATGTCCAGCTTTTTATCGGCAATATTTCCACCCAGAAAAATGGCGGTTAGTGATGTTTGACCAGCGCGGTTGTGGTCAAAGTACGCCCCATGCTGAATTACGAGAAAACACCACTTGGAATTTAGTCAGTGATATCGAAAAACTGCGCCAACATTTAGGTATAGAAAAGTGGGCGGTCTTCGGTGGTAGTTGGGGTAGTACTTTATCATTAGCCTACAGTCAAACCCATCCCTCTCGATGCACGGGATTAATTCTGCGTGGGATTTTCATGCTGAGGCAAAAAGAGTTGCGCTGGTTCTACCAAGAGGGTGCTAGCTATATTTTTCCTGATGCTTGGGAAGAATATCTCAAACCAATTCCCATAGATGAACGTGACGATCTGATTGCAGCATATTACAAACGCTTGACCAATCCAGATTTAGAAATTCAATTAACAGCAGCGCGTGCTTGGTCAATTTGGGAAGGTAGTACCAGTAGACTTTTCTTAGACCCAGAACTCATGCAAAAGTTTGGCGAAAGTGAATTTGCTTCAGCTTTTGCACGCATTGAATGCCATTACTTTATGAATAAGGGATTTTTGGAAACAGAAGATCAATTACTCTTAAATGTAGACCGTATCCGCCATATTCCGGCTGTAATTGTTCAGGGACGCTATGATGTAGTCTGCCCAATGATATCAGCTTGGGAATTACATCGCGCTTGGCCAGAAGCCGAATTTATAGTGGTTCCTGATGCGGGGCATTCGATGAGTGAACCAGGAATTCGTAGTGCTTTGATTGAGGCAACAGATAATATTTAATTCGGTTGAATATTTAGATTTCTATAGCATTTCCCAATCATATAAAGTACATCATAGCCCCCTCCTCGCTTGCGCTACGGTGTACACACATCTTTCTAGAAAACCAAAATCGTCGTAGATC
>NZ_CAWUDN010000143.1:0-15742 GCF_963920915.1 Nostoc sp. PCC 9305 | reverse complement strand
AGGGGGATCTACGACGATTTTGGTTTTCTAGAAAGATGTGTGTACACCGTAGCCCGCTTGCGGGGAAGGGTTGGGGGTGGGGTGTAATGACTGTGGTTAGCATAACTAATTATGCGGACATGACATAACACAGCTTTCAATACTGCTCGGTTAAGAATTTTAAACCGGAATTTGGTTTGGGGAAAGGGGTAAAGGTATGGAATTTTCCCTTCCCCTTTAACCTTTAACCTTTAACCTTTCCCCAGCCTTACTATATGTACAAAAATATGTGATTAAATGTATCGCAGATTTAGTGTCAATTATTTTGTCATTTCCTATTTAGCCTTCACCCGCGCCTGCTTTACCATTGCAATCAAAGTTTGATGAGCATCTTCCGCATCTACTAAAACACGATCGAATTGAATGCGAACTGGTACAGTTTCCTCATTTACTTGCGCTGTTAAATCCATACCCTGTGCATCAATTGAAAGCATTTCGGCTGCGATCGCATCTGTTAAACCACCAAAAGCTTTAGCATAAATAACTACAGCATCAGCATGATCGTCATTCATATGCTTGCAGATGCGCGAACTAATTTCAGCAGAAAAACCATTAGACATTGTGAACTTAAAAGTGATATGAATATGGCAAGAGCCTAAATTCTCGGCTAAGTAGTTTAAATTAGCAGAAAAACCTAGTCTTACGCCATCGATATTATAAGTTATATCTAAAAAACAATTGTCGTTGTATATATTTGATAAGTTAATTTTATTACTCGTACAAAAATTAAATTAAAATAAGCGTTATCCAGTATTTTTACCTTTCATTGCGGAAACCAGACAGCGTAAACTGTAGCAGAAGTATTAGCCAAAACTATTGCAGCTAAGAGACAATGAGCGAAACTAGCCCCAGACGAATTGTAATTGGGGATGTGCATGGACACTATGAAGGTTTAATGACATTGTTGGAGGCGATCGCCCCCACATCAGAAGATCGAGTCTATTTTCTGGGAGACTTAATCGATCGCGGCCCTCATAGTGCACAAGTAGTTAATTTTGTCAAGGAAAATAACTACTCATGTTTGTTGGGAAATCATGAGCAGATGTTACTAAACATTCTGACCAATGAAAGGACTTCCTCCTCGACGATGCAAGCGTGGCTGTTTGGTGGAGGGCAAGCTACCGTGGCCAGTTACCAAGAGGCTCCAATTCCTGATGACCATCTGGATTGGTTAAAAGCTTTGCCTACATACCTTGACTTAGGGGATATTTGGTTAACTCATGCTGGTGTTGACCCTTCTAAGTCGGTGGCAGAACAAACTGCCGATGAACTGTGCTGGATACGAGAGGAATTTCACAGTATTGAAAAACCCTACTTTCCAGATAAGCAAATTATCATCGGTCATACCATTACCTTTACCCTGCCCGGTGTTTCTCCTGGTAAACTCGCACAAGGAAAGGGATGGCTAGACATAGATACTGGCGCTTATCATCCCCGGAGTGGCTGGTTGACTGGACTAGATGTCACAAATCAGTTGGTTTATCAAGTTAATATCTTTAAAAACTATATCCGTATCCTGCCTTTAGAAGAGGTTGTAAGTACAGTCGATCCAGCCAAAATTAAAGTCGATCGCCGCAATAGGAATTGAGGAATATTTGAAATTAGGAGGAGAAATCAATTAAAAATTAAAAATTAAAGAACTTCTGCCCCCTACCTGGTTGTTGAGCGGAGTCGAAACACTGCCTCCTGTCTCCTCTTTCCTAATTCCCTTAAGACTTCGCTAATGGTCGAATATTTGCTTTATAACTAGCATTATCCAAGCCAGATTTTCCATTACTAGGTTGAGAGTTAATTGCACGTCTGAGGGCATCAATGCGATCGCTGGTTCCGGGGTGTGTACTCAAAAATGTCGGACTAGAACCACCCTTTTTCAGCAGCTTTTGCATAAAAGAGACCATTGCTGACTGGGCATAACCAGTACGTGTCAAAGTTCGTAGTCCTCTTTGATCGGCTTCAAATTCGTTTTTACGACTGCGTGGTAAGTCTCGCGCTAACTGTACACCAATTTGCACTGCGGAATTTCGATCTAAGCCAGCCGCCGTTAATAGACCACTTTCGAGGGCTTTTTGCTGCATCTGCTTGACTACGTGTTTCCCGCCAATATGACCAATTTCATGAGCGAGTACACTTGCTAATTCCGCTTCATTATCTGCGGTTTTCAGCAAACCCGTGTGGACATATACATAGCCGCCCAAGGTCGCAAAGGCGTTAATAGCGTCATCCTCAACTATCTGGAAAGTATAGGGGAGATCGGGGCGATCGCTATTCGCTGCTAAACGCCGACCAACTTGTTCTACATAACGATTCACTTCGGGATTGCGGTAAAGTCGGACTTGACTGCCGACCAATTCCTGATTAATCTGCTTACCAAGATCAACTTCTTGATTAGGAGATATATTAGAAAGCTGAAATGCCTGAACTCCTTGGAGTAAAAGAGGTAAGAAATCTAAAGTTCTTCCAGGCAAGGGTGTACTCAGGCACAGACTCAGGGCGACTACCACTGAAATTAGGGGATAAAACCAGCGACGCCGCCATACACGGTAATTTGCAGCAAAACCTTTCCAATTGAACATAATACGCTTTGAAGATTATTTCGGAAGAACATAAAATGAGGGGACAAATTATGAGACGGATTTAGAATATTCTAAGTTGCATTCTTAACTCAATATCCAAGGAGTTGTTATACAGATAATCTTGACTCAAATCTACCGAACTGCGGCAGGCTAGAGATTCTCTCTAGAGATAGGCTTAAACACTAGATTTTACTTTCTAGGCGCGTGAGTATTACAGCAGAATTCAGAATTCAAGAGTCAAACATAGTTTATATATGGGTAACAGACTTAGCTTGTGTACCTCATCAACTTGAAATCTGCTAGAACAGGTAAAATTTTCAGGGTTAGCTGCCGCTCCTCGGAAATTACGAACTCGTGATAAACTGTCGCATAACCGCAACCCTTGAATACTTTGAGTTATTACCAAATAGGGAAAATTACTGTTTCCATCGAAAACTTTCTGGCTACAATCCATTACTTCGCTATTACCTCGGAAAACTTTTTATGGCTATTTTAGATTCAAAAGGTCGCTTGTTTGGCAAAATTAATCTCCTCGATTTAGGTGCTGCGCTGGTAATTCTGCTAGTTATCTTTGGCATCTTTGTTTTTCCTGGCACTTCTGGTTCTGTTGCCCAAGTTGGCGCGAAAACAGTACCTATAGAAGTAGACTTAGTAGTTCGTGGTTTGAATGTACGCGACCCGGAAAAATTAATCGACAATGGTTTAAAAAAAGGCGGGAAAACCAATGTGATTATCCGCAATCAGCCTTACGGACAGATTGAAATTAAATCCATTCAACAGCTACCTAGAACAGTCAATGTTTTCCAACCTGATGGCACTGTTAAAGAACTGCCAGATCCTAAGAGCAATAATTACAGTACAGATTTTCTTTTAACTTTAGATGGCAAAGCCCAAGTTACTGAAAGCGGGCCAGTTTTAGGTAACAGTAAAGTTAAAATTGGGATGCCATTTGAGTTAGAAGGCTTTAACTATAACTTCAATGCAACTGTGATTGATATCAGATTGCAAGACAAATAGAATTCAGGAGTCAGAATTAAGAATTCAGAATGGTTTGATACCAAGCTGAATCAGCTCAAAAAATCAATAAATGATAGCAATTTTGATTTTCTAATCCAAGCTTACTTCTGAATTCTGACTCCTGAATTCTGACTTCTTAAATTAATTCAGCAACGGCAAAAATTTGCGAATTAACCCAATTGTCACTGCTGGCAATTCTAACTGTGGTGTCAATCCCACATCTTCCAACTGTTGAAAAAATCGGATCGCTAAGGGATTGATTTCGGCAAGGCGGCGACCAATTGAGGGGCCTGTAAATTGCGACTTTTGTCCCCAAATAATGGCGGTGGGAGTGGCTAACTTTTGAATGTAAAGGGATAAATCAAAGCACAAATCGCCACGTACAAAGGACAGTGCTGCATACTCAGCATTAGGCTGTTGGGCAGATTCTAGATAAGCATCTACAATTTCTTGGTAAACTCGATTGGATTGAGCAAATTGCCGTTGTTCTAAAAAGCTGCGAATGCCACCACTAGTGGCAATTCCAGTACTGTAAAGTAAACGATCGACAATGGGAACGCTAACTAACTGGGCAAAAAAACTCCGGGAGTAGTCTTCGCCAAAGTCAGAAAGTCCGGCGGGGGTGGTAAGAATTAAAGACTTGAATAAATCAGGACGATCTGCTGCTACCCGAATTGTAAATGCTGCGGTCAAAGAAGAAGCGATCGCTGTTACTGGCCCAGTACAAGTCTGCTCGAAAAACTCCCGAATCGCGATCAAATAATCCTCAATATTATAACTCCGTGCTGGATGTTCAGACCTACCCCAACCAAGCAAATCTGGCGCAATGACCCGATATTCAGCCGCAAAAGCCGGATAAACTTTCGACCACTCATAAGCAGAAGACCCACCACCAAAGCCGTGCAAAAATACCAAAGTTTCGCGATCGTCTTTGGCTGTCACATCATCCTCCCAAGGCGCTCCAGCAGCAGTATAATATACCATTCTACCTAGTGAGGTATCTATAGAGCGTTGTTCAAATCCTAGTGGTTGAAACATAAGTCTTTTTTTTGTTGACTGTAGTGATTCGTTGGCACAAGTAAGACAAGAGACCTGGGACGTAAGCACAGGAAGAGAAGATTTGATAATTTATCGTAAATTAAAGGGTTTAAGAACCTGCAATCTACATGTAGCACCCATTTCAGTCGAGGTTTAAATTCCCGTCTGAAATGTCTTTAATTTTGAATTTTGTTAGCGCAGCGTAAAGCCTTCTCTACGAGAGGCTGCGCCAACGGCATGGCTTCGCTTAGAGTGAGTCCGCGTACTCTTACAGAGAAGCAAGCTACGCGCAGCGTCTCGTAGAGAGCGTCATTTTGAATTTTGAATTGTTAACCGCCTCCCCTTTCGTCACCCTAGATGTTTACCGCACTTAGTGCTGAGTAAATTAAAAAGCACTTAATATTTGTGTACTTAGTAAGAGCAACGTCCTTTGTAGGCAGTCTTTTAACTCAGCACTCTTCATGTGTCTAGTTCAAACTCCCCACTCATTGTTATTATCAGCGAACCAATCACTCTCAGACTTCTCGCTAGCGTCAGATTAAGTAGATATAAAATTACTGGATTACTTGTAAAGATTTGGTGCTTTTTTTCATAAAAATAAAGTAACTGAACGTTGAAATTACTGTTCTATAAGGGTTTCTCCTGGTAGCGAGGCTTGCTCCAGCGTGAATCCAGCATAAGTTTTTATGGTAGTCTATCAAAAAACCGATAAATAATTTTGAGCGTCAACACGTCAAAAATAGTTAAAACGCTTATTTTAATAAGCTGTTAATTCTACTTATATATGTAGAAAAAACAGCGTTTGATGTATAACTAATCTAAATTTTATCTAAGTAATAGTAAGGCGGGATGTCATGGTAAAGCAGGCTACTCTTCAATCAAATAAACTACCAACGATTGAAGATGCTAAATTTGCGCTTGACAACTTGAATATACAAAACGAAATTAAAGCTTCAGCTAGGCGGAGTCAGGTCGAGCCAGTTTTTGATGCTGCCAGACTTACTGTACCTACTTGTATTTGTTTAGACTTAGAAGACTTGAAGTGTTTTGAAGCAGTAGAGCGTCAATATGAACGTTGGGGAGTCATTTTTCACAATTCTCTAGCAATACAGCCATCAAATCCAGCATTTCCAACCTATTCAGGGCTAATAGTCTTAATGGGAGCGCCCAAAAGCGGATTTTTAGAAGCTACTTTCTTGCGTCCAGTTAATTCGGTTAGTGCCTTTGTCACTAGTTCGCAACGGCTAGTGCTTTCCGCCTACGATCGCGATCGGCAATTACTCGCTCAAACTGCGCTACCAGGCTCTAATCTTGCCAATTCCGACTCGCCAATTTCCCCTAATACTTTATTATCTATAAATGTGAATGACATTCACAGCGTTACCTTTTGTACTTTTGATGGTCAATTCACCCTTGATAACTTTCGTTTTTGTCTTTAAGTAAGACTTACCGAAGAAAGGCAGAGGGCAGGAGGCAGGAGGCAGGAGGCAGAAGGTTTTAGAAAATAATTCTTCCCTCTTCCAAAAGGGTCTGAGAGCAACTAAATTTATTTATGAAAAACAAAAAAATATGTATTTCGAGACTTATAGCTCATATTTACAGCGTCCTTGCTAAATCCCCTGAATTTATTAATGGGGATTCCTCCTGCCTCCTGCCTTCTCCCTCCTGCCTCCTTACGTATAAGATACCCTTGCTCTGAGCGATTGAAAATGGTATGTTAATTGGCGCTGTGCTGTATTAGTCTACTATCCGTCTATAAAATCGGGCATTTTGTGATTTAAGCCTTCATCCTTCCTTCATCCATAGTAAAACTCATACAATAGGTAATTTCGTAATCAAGTAGGTAAACACTGTGGCACAGGCTTCGTCTTCTTGGCAGCAATTGATCAACCAAATCCCCAACTGGAACTGGTCGCTTCCAAAATTCAAGACAAAGGGAGCCATAAAGCAGCAAACATTTAAACGTTTCTCTGGCCCTGGGGGCTTTCTTGGGTTCCTGACAATTATCATTGCCATGTTGTTGTGGAACTGGAAACTGCTACTGGCTCTCTTAATCGGCATTGGAGTAATGGTATTGGTTTACTCAATGCAGGAATGGGACTGGCAATTGCGCTGGTCAAAAATACGTAATTTCTTAAATAGTTCAAATCGTCGGTTAGTTTTAGCAGTCATCAGCGGTGGTATTGCTACTGTCAGCACTTACATGGCAGCGGCAATATGGGTTGACTCTCAAAGTCACTGGATTGCTGCTGGTACGATCGCGCAAGGTGTGGGAACCCTGTTAACTTTAATTTTATTGGTATGGCAAATTGTCAACTTCTATGAAAATCGAGAAGAAGACCACCTCGATCGGTTGTTGATGAATTTAACCGAAAAAGATCCATTGAAGCGGTTGATTGCTCTCGGTCAACTCAGTAAATTCATCAGCCGTAAGCGAGTTGATTCTTCAGTGCAGCAAGATATTGTCCAATGCTTGCAACTCTTACTCAGTCGAGAGGAAGAAGTTGTAGTGCGAGAGGCAGCTTTTAAGAGTTTACAAGCCTGCGATCGCCTACAAGTACTACCCCTCAAAACAGCAGTACCTTTCGTACCCGTATCAGCAAAAGTCAAACACCACGTTTATTAGTTATTTGTCCTTTGTCCTTTGTGATTTGCAAATGACCAATGACAAATGACTATTTTCGAGACAATGTTCCATTACGAACTTGCACTACAGGATGATTGCACCGCCGTACCAATTGTTCATCGTGAGTAGTAACAATTACCGTAGCCCCAAAGGAATTTAACTTCTGGAGAATCTGGATTACTTGCCAGGAATTATCCGGATCGAGATTTCCAGTAGGTTCATCTGCCAACAGTAGGGGTGGTGTACCAACGATCGCACGGGCAATACTCACCCGTTGCTGTTCTCCTCCAGACAGTTGATCTGGAAAACAGTCAGCTTTACTCAGCAAACCTACCAGCTTTAAGGTTGGTTCTAAACGTCGTTGAATTTCTTTACGGGTATACCCTTGAGCTTGCAGCACAAAAGTGACATTTTCTGCTACTGTTCGTTGGGTAATCAATTTGTAGTCTTGAAACACAATACCAATTCGTCGCCGCAATAATGACAAGCGATCGCCCCGCAAATCCGCTACATTACATTCATCAACAATTACTTCTCCCTGTGTAGGCAACTCCTGTCCATACAGCAGTTTCAAGAGCGTTGATTTTCCAGAACCACTTGGCCCCGTGATAAACAAAAATTCTCCCTTTTTTACCTCAAGGTTTGCATTCAATAAGGCGTGAGTGCCGTTAGCATAAGTCTTGCTTACAGATTGTAATTGTACCTTTGTAGTAGTATTGCTACCGTGCTGTTGAGTTTCACTGTCCTTTCCGCGAACGGATTTATCTGTCTTAACTTGAGTTGTTAATACTGGCATTGTTAAACTTTCCTCATACCCACAACCAAACAGTTTGCCTGCTTAGATGTGACATTCTCCCCAAAATAAGGATTCCCAGGTTTTGCCTGGGAATTTAAATTTCAACAAAGAAAATTTAAAATTTTTTCAAGACTTTAATATTAACTAAGTAAGAACACTCAGCACTCAGAATTCAGCACTCAGAATTCAGAATTCAGAACTCAGCACTCTTAACTAATTGCACCCCTGGCTGTCAAACGATAAACAAACGCTTTCACAGCAAACGCTGGCAAAGCCAACATCCGCCGCCAGCGCCAAGGTTCTTGATAAAGGCGATACAACCATTCCAAATTATTATTTCCTAACCAGGCGGGAGCGCGAGTTTTAGTTCCCGACCAAATATCAAAGCTGCCACCAACGCCAATCCAAGTTGCTTGGGGACACAAATGGCGGTTTTCGGCAATCCATAACTCTTGACGTGGCACTCCCAAACCAACAAAAATCACTTGTGGCTGCAATTGAGCCAGAGTTTGCCGCAATTGTGCTTCTTCTTCTGGAGAATGGTAGCCTGAGTGAGTGCCGACTATATTCAAACCTGGAATTTGCTGCTGCCAAAAATCTGCCGCATTTGCTGCTACTCCAGGCGCTCCTCCATAGAAAAATATTTTTGTCTTTGTCTTCTGTTGCCCAAGTGCTTGCAAAAGTTTTTCTGCTAATTCAATTCCTGGAAAACGCTGCACTTTTTGCCATAACAGCCATCGTAAATACAGAACAACCCCAGCTCCATCTGGAATCACCAGTTCAGCATTTTTAATCACCTGAGCTAATAATTGATTTCGCTCTGCCTGCATAGTCATTTCTGCATTGAGCGTTACGACATGAGTTCCTCTGCCTGTGTGCAGGCATTCTAACAACCAGCCTGGATAGTCAGCCATCACATGAACTGGTATTCCCAACACTGAAAATGCTTGATTGCCGTTAGACATAGCCTATTCTTAAGTAATACTCACACCAGATTTTGCATGAATGTTAAGTTTATCAAATTTTTTTATATTAAAACTTAGGCAAAAGAGATTCCCCTTTGCCCTGCAACGAGAGAAAGCATAATTAAACTAAATAGACATAAGAGTGAACAAGAATGTATATACGTAGCAGTGCTACGTATATATAAGGGTTTTAAATAACACATAATTAATGTCACTCCTCTGTCTATTAATTTTGGGCGCTTGTACTTGGGCTGAACCAGTCTAACTTTTATTGTTACAGTGTAATATTCACTCAGTATAAAACGCTCAACTCGCAACTCTGGTTTTGGGAATAGAAACCCCCACTATACTGCTTGCAGTTAGTGTGGGAGTACATCACGAAACTCGACTTTATGGTTATAGTGTAACGGGCTGAAGTTGGCTATGAGTAAAATTCGTATCGCTCTGATTGAAGATCATGACCTAACTCGTGTGGGTATTCGTACAGCACTACAGCAAAAGGATGAAATTGAAGTTGTAGGTGAAGCTGCTAATGCTGCTGAGGGTCTAAAAATGTTAAAAATGCTACAACCAGATATTGCCATTGTCGATATTGGTTTACCAGATAAGGATGGCATTGAGTTAACACGGGAGGTAAAATCTACTACTAATGGCCAGCAGCTACTTACAAAAGTATTAATTTTGACGCTGCGGGATAACAAAGAAGCGGTGTTGGCAGCTTTTGCCGCTGGTGCAGATTCTTACTGTATGAAAGATATCAAATTTGATAATTTGCTGGAAGCAGTACGAGTAACTTACAATGGCAACGCCTGGATCGATCCAGCGATCGCTCGGATTGTATTACAACAAGCGCAACAAAATCCTCAAAAGTTGGAATCGGTTTTGGTCGATTCCAAGACTATTGCTCCTAACCCAGATTCTTTTGAGAATCTGGAAGGAATTCAACCTTACACCCTGACAGAAAGGGAATTGGAAGTGTTACAGTTGATTGTCGAAGGTTGTAGTAATGCAGTAATTGCGGAAAGACTTTACATCACAGTTGGCACTGTTAAAACTCACGTTCGCAATATTTTGAATAAGCTATGTGCCGATGACCGTACCCAAGCAGCAGTCCGCGCCTTGCGTTCTGGGTTAGTTGGATAAATTTAATTTTGGTGTGGATCAACTGAGGATAATCAAGGGGAACTCACAACTTTGAAAAGTTATATTTTCAAAGTGAATGGCTTCTCTGATTTTCTCTTATTTATTAGGTGGGATAAACATCATATTATCTCGCCATTCAAATATATGAAAACAAAAGTCAAATATGGCTGAGATTGGGACGGAAAAACTTAAGCTCATGGTGGTAGATGATGAGCCAGATAACCTAGATTTACTCTACCGCACTTTTAGGCGAGATTTTCAAGTATATAAAGCCAATCATGCCTTTGGTGCTATGGAAATCTTGGATCAATTTGGCGAGATGGCGGTAATTATTTCTGACCAAAGAATGCCAGAAATGAATGGGACTGAATTTTTTAGTCGCACCGTAGAGCGCTTTCCAGATACGATTCGGATTTTGTTAACTGGTTTTACTGATGTCGAAGATTTGGTAGATGCGATTAACTCCGGTCAAGTATTCAAGTACATTACCAAACCCTGGAATCCAGAACGGCTGAGAAGCTTAGTTGAGCAAGCTACTGATACATATCGCCTAGTTAAGAAGCGCACCCAAGAGTTACGTCGGGCCCTACGGCGAGAATCTTTGTTTAATGCGGTAACAACAGCAATTCGGGAATCTTTAGACTACGATAGTATGCTGCAAAAAATTGTCGCAACTATTGGAGAAACATTTGAAGCTACCAGTTGCTTGCTCAAACCAGTAGAGGGCGATCGCCTCACACAAGATGAGTTCTTCTATCGCGATCCGAAATCTGATGTCTTAGATTCCTTCTTCGACTCCAGTGTTTTAATCGAAAAGGTGCTGGAAACCCGTCATTATCAACTCGCTCAAGATATATATGACGGTAATCCTGGTCATCACCTAGTTGTGCCACTTAGCTACCATCAGCATCTGTTGGCTGTGCTGACCCTCCACCAATGGGGACGCGATCGCCCTTGGGAAGACGAAGACATCCAACTAATTGCAGGTGTTGCCGAACAAGCAGCCTTAGCCCTCTCCC
The DNA here is from genome assembly GCF_963920915.1 of Nostoc sp. PCC 9305. Classification (NCBI taxonomy): domain Bacteria; kingdom Bacillati; phylum Cyanobacteriota; class Cyanophyceae; order Nostocales; family Nostocaceae; genus Nostoc; species Nostoc sp. PCC 9305. Next base: position 4,526 of record NZ_CAWUDN010000143.1, on the reverse strand, counting down.
AAGCAAAACTCTACCAACGCCTCCAAGAAAAGCAACAGCAGATTCACACTGAGTTAGAGGTGGCTCGCCAAATTCAATACAATTTGCTACGCCAAAGTTTACCTGACATTAAAGGTGTAAAGGTACAAGCTTGCTGCTATCCAGCGCGCGAAGTAGGAGGCGATTTTTTTGAAGTTTTTGTCCATCCTAAAGGCGACTTGTGGTTGGCAGTGGGTGACGTTTCTGGCAAGGGCGTCCCAGCAGCTTTATTTATGGCTAGTATTATTTCAGTTTTGCGCCGAGAATTATCTCAAGAGACGCCAGCAGAGCCGAATGTGGTCATGCAGAACCTCAACCACGCTCTCAGTGAAGATTTAATTAGCAACAATTATTTTGTCACTCTTGTGTTAGCTTGTTATACCCCTAGCACTAAGGAACTGGTCTACACTAATGCCGGTCATATTTATCCAATATTATGGTCACGCCAAGGTGCTTTAGCCGAAAATCCCAATTACCTGAAAGTTCGCAGCGTTCCTTTGGGGATTTTGCCTAAGTGGCAGGCACAGTCTGGTCGCTTGGTTCTGGCTGCTGGAGACACATTGTTACTAGCCAGCGATGGAATTACAGAAGCAATGGTATCAAATAATCCCGATCCCACAGCAAAAACTGAGGCTGGGGTTGAGTCAGTAAACCGTTCAATGCTGAATCAAGATGGTCTTTGGCAACTGTTACAACAAGAGCAACAACCACTTTCTCTTAACCATTTACTAGCTCGCATCCAGGCAGATAATCACGTTCAAGAAGACGATCAAACTATACTTTCACTGGAGATTTTGTAAGTCATGAAAAGTGAGCTTCATGTACCAAGCGACTTGAATTTTCTGAATATTGTTGAAAACTGGTTGTTGGGATGTTTAAAAATTCAGCTAGGGGAATCTGTGGATTGGTCGCGGCAATCAAGTCGTTTGAGACTGGCTTTGGTGGAAGCCTATTCTAATGCAGTCCGTCATGCCCACAAGGATCAACCAAATTTACCAATCCTACTACGTTTAGAAGTGAAAGACCGAGATTTTGCCCTAGAGATTTGGGACTACGGCGAAGGCTTTGATATGTCTAACTACTACGCTCCAAACCCGATGGAAAAGCAAGAAGGTGGTTATGGTTGGCTGATCATGAATCGTCTCATGGATAAAGTAGATTACAAGTTGCAGGTTAATGGTGCCAACTGTCTGAAGTTAGAAGCTACTTTACCCGAATTAGTCCAATAGACAAAAGTGACTATTTTTCAAGTCATGCTATTTATGAGGAAGAATTCAGAATTCAGAATGGGCTAAACGCCCCGCTATCGCTAACAGGAGTCAGAATAAAGCTATGAATCCTGCGTGAGTCGGTAATAAATATTGGTTTAAAACTTTGCCCTTGCTAGTTATTTGCTACTTAATTTTCACGACGTAAAGCAATTAACTCTTTGGGGGAAGCTAAAAGTTTGATTCTAGTATAGGAAATTTGCCGTTGTTGGTTGAGAATAAATAACCACAAGACATTGACACTACACCACGAAGTTTGTGCTTTGCCTGTTACCTGGACTTGGATATCACCATTTTCTAAATTCTCGATTATTCCTGTGTTCGGGTAAGCTTTGATGTTTTGACCTTCTTGTTTTAAGTAGGCTGCGATCGCATCTGTCCCGATAAAATCGGATTCAAATGGCGGACGCATCACACCATCTATCGCAAATAAGGCAGCAGTTGCCTCAAATTCTCCTGCATTTAAGGTTTCAAAATAACGCAGTACGCTTGATTCTGCAATTCCCTCAATCTGGAATTCTTCTTTAAACTGCGCTGGCGATATAAATTCAGCAGAGGTCATAAAATTACCTGTATTATGGTGTCTGAATATTAATTTCAATACAAAAATAATTAAAATAAAAGCTGCTGTTGAGATAGATTACTACATATTAATAAATCTTCCTAACGATGGAAGTCTTGAACTGCTACGCAGTTTAGAAAAGGCTATATGTAGGTTACTTAACAAATCTTAATTAAATGTATTGGCTACTTAATGTATAATTTAAACGCCTTTATTTGGGCAAAATCCAGATAAAAAAATGAATCAGAATTCTGTAACGAGCAGTAGTCTGGTGAAAGAAAAAGCCAGCGAGTTGGGCTTTCACAAAGTTGGAATTACTGCTGTAGATCGGATAAATGCCACAGAAGCACAGAGGTTGCAAGCATGGATTGAACTAGGTTATCACGCTGATATGAAATGGATGGCTAATCCAAAGCGTCAGGATATCCGCTTAGTGATGCCAGAGGTGCGATCGCTAGTGTGTGTAGCGCTGAATTACTACACACCACATCAACGTCCTGAAGGTGAGGAATACGCCAAAATTTCCCGTTATGGTTGGGGAAGGGATTATCACAAGGTGATGCATGGAAAACTCAAGCAGCTATCTATATGGCTCAAATCACTCGATCCAGGAGTATTAGCTCTTTATTATGCAGATACTGGCCCGGTGCCAGATAAAGTGTTGGCTCAACTTGCCGGAATTGGTTGGATTGCCAAGAATGGTAATGCGATCACACGGGAATATGGCTCTTGGGTATTTTTGGGAGAAGTGTTGACAAATTTAGAATTAGAGAGCGATCGCCCACACACAGAACACTGCGGTAGCTGTACTCGTTGTCTTCAGGCTTGTCCCACAGGTGCAATTACTCAGCCTTTTGTTGTTGATGCTAATCGTTGCATTGCTTATCATACAATTGAAAATCGTGACAAGGAATTGCCAAAGGCGATCGCACCTCATTTGCAAGGCTGGGTTGCTGGTTGCGATATTTGTCAAGACGTTTGTCCTTGGAATCAACGTTTTGCCCAAACAACTGATATTGAAGAGTTTCAGCCTTATCCTGGGAATATTGCTCCCCACCTGCTAGAATTAGCCCAAATCTCAGATCGGGAGTGGGATAAACGATTTCCAGCATCTGCCTTGCGGCGGATTAAGCCAGAAATGTTACGACGCAACGCCCTAGCTAATCTTGACGCATCCAAGCAGAAGAATGACCCAGAAAGTAATTATTTTTGATTTTGATGGCACAATTGCTGATACAGTAGATGCCCTTGTAAGTATTGCTAATCGTTTAGCTATAGACTTTGGTTATAAACAAATAAGCCCAGAACAATTAGCCTTTCTCAAGAACTTAACATCTAGGGAAATCATTAAGTACTCAGGAGTTTCTCTCTTTAAGATCCCTTTTCTAGTTAAACAAGTTAAAGGGGAATTAAAAAACAAAATACCAGAATTAAAGCCCATTCTGGGTATTAAGGAAGCATTAACAGAACTCCAAAATCAAGGATATAAACTGGGTATTATCACTTCTAATTCTAAAGAAAATGTTACGCAATTCCTCACAATCAATGATTTAAATCACCTATTTGATTTTATTTACTCAGGAATTACAATTTTTGGTAAGACAACTATTATAAATAATGTCTTGAGGCAAAAGCAACTCAAACCTCAAGAAGTTATTTATGTTGGAGATGAAACCAGAGATATAGAAGCATCAAAAAAAGCAAATATCCAAGTGATTGCAGTCACTTGGGGCTTTAACTCACCAGAAGTACTAGCCAAGCAAAATCCAGATTATTTAATTCAGCGACCTAGCGAACTACTAGAAGTGATGAACAGTCGTTAATTAATAAATAGTCAAAAGCGGATTAATAATCGATCGAAACAGTAGAGTGGGCAATGTCTACTAATGCCGATAACTTCAATTATCTTATTTTGTGACATTACCCATCTTAGAAAAGAGTAAGATATCAGGGAAAATTAATTTTTCCGTTCGCCCTTTTCCAAAGCTTCTTCTACTAAATCATCACTGACATTAGTTGCACCCGCAGTCTGAGAATTTCCAACTTCTTTTGCTGACTCAATAAAATCGTCAGGATTGCCAGTTGACTGTGTTTGAGTTTTTGTCTCTTGTGGCTTAGAGGTTTTCTGATTAGGTGCAGTAGCTGATTCGGCTGCTGCTGCACCTTTACCTGTGCGATCGACTTCGCTCACACTGAATTTTTGTGCAGCTGCATAATCAGCATCAAAATCCACCGTTGGCGCTTTTTCTTCACCACTAGCTATACTTTCGGCAGCTAATTGTGCATCCTGGGTGGAAGCTTCATTTAAATTGGGCTTTACTTCTTGATCGGGCATAATTAAAAGCTTTAGGTAAATTTTTTATTGCTTACTTGAGCAATCATAGCAAAGCAATTGGTTGCTTTATTGCTTCCTATAGAGATACTTTTACCTCTATTAAAAGGTAGATTAAAGCTGCAATTTCCAATAAATTTAACTCTTTCTATCGATAGTAGAATCTGATTGTCGAACTCTGGTAACAATTAGTTTGGCCTATGAAATTATTTTGGAGACAAACAATAATGACTGCAAGTTACGACAAAACTATTTCTCAAGCCCAGAGCAATGAAACTCAAGAATTGGTGGACAGGACTTACGCAACTGGCACAGGCGATCGCTAAAATATAGTGCTTTTGTACTA
>NZ_CAWUDN010000142.1:0-16021 GCF_963920915.1 Nostoc sp. PCC 9305 | reverse complement strand
GGATTGTGCATGAATTTTTAACCCCTGAAAAGTTACAAAATCAACACCCTAGGCATAGCCCCTACTGGTGAAGAGTCCAAAAAAAGATTTAAAAATCTTTTTGCTACTTTCCATCGTTATAAAAATTCTGAGCGGAGGTAACAACAACCGCTCAGATTTGCTCTCTAGTTTCAACCTAGCGGAGGCGTGGTTTAACAATGGGTTTAGGCCCATCATTTGCACGCGGTTCTCTCTTAGTCGGCGGTGGCGATCGCTCTTCTGTCTCTTCATCAAAAGACATACCCTCGCGGCCCGGCGTGGTGCTGCCGTAGATATCCAGGTATGTTGATTGCCCAGCTGCGGCTGCGGCTGCGGCAATTACTGTACGAATCGCCTGAATATTGCGTCCCCCTCGACCAAACACTTTTCCTTTATCTGCGCTTTCAAAGGCGATGCGAACCCAAACCCGGTTGAGGGCCTGAGAAATTTCACAATCGACACTTAATGTCTCTGGAGATTCCAAAAACGGCTGCACCAAAAACCGAACCAGCTCAACATAGTTGGGGCTAGCTGTTGGGAGTTTTGTTCCGAAATTATGATGCGGCTGTTGCACTGACCTGCTCAAAAACATTAGCTTTTACTAGAATGCGACGAACGGTATCAGTGGGTTGAGCGCCTTGTTGTAGTCGCTTGACGATACCGGGAACGTCTAGTCGCACTTCATCAGTTCTGGGGTTATAAAAACCCAATTCTTCTAAGGGACGGCCATCGCGGCGAGCGAGGTTGTTAATGGCGACAATGCGGTAACTTGCTTCCCGCTTTTTACCGAATCTTTTCAAGCGCAGTTTGATCATGGTTGAAGAATCATTCTCCTGTTGTTAGATATTAGTTAGCAACTAATTGGTGAGGAAGTAACCTAAATCTGGCTATTGCCAAGAAATTGAGGGTTAGTTTCCTCTGCTAATAAATTCTGAGGTCGAAATGCTAATTTTAGCACTGCCTAGCATTTGCTGCTATTTGTCATTAGTCCTTTGTCATTAGTTCTTTGTTAATGACTAAAGATTACCAAAGCCTTTTTTCTTTTTATCTTTGGGTTTTTTCTTTTTCGTGGCTGGGACACCATCATAACCTCGCCATCCGGGGGCTGCGGGACGATTACCAGCACCGGCAAAGGCGTTGCCCATGCCACCGCCACCGCCAAACATTCCCGGCATTCCAGGGAAGCCACCTTGACCCATTTGCTGCATGAGCGATCGCATTTTTTGGAAATCACCCACCAGTTTCGTTACATCTGACTCTCTATAGCCGGAACCAGAAGCAATCCGCCGCCGCCGACTGGGAGAACTGGCTAATAAATCGGGGTCATGGCGTTCTTGGCGAGTCATGGAGTTAATCATCGCCTCACATCGCTTTAACTGGGTTTCTCCCTGTTTGAGTTGATCGTCTGAAAGCTTGTTCATCCCTGGAATCATCTTGATCAAGCCTCCCAGAGAACCCATGTTCTTCAGCATCCGCAACTGCTTGAGAAAGTCAGTAAAGTCAAACTTTGCTGACAAAATTTTCTCCTGCATTTTCTCAGCATCGGCTAAGTCAAACTCTTCTTGGGCTTTTTCTACCAGGGTTAGCACATCGCCCATTCCCAAAATCCGCGATGCCATGCGATCGGGATAAAAGGGTTGCAGTGCCTCGACTTTCTCGCCTACACCTACAAATTTAATCGGCGCTCCCGAAATCTTTCGCACTGAAAGCGCTGCACCGCCACGGCTATCACCATCCATCTTGGTGAGAATCGCCCCAGTAATTCCGATCTGGTCATGAAAGGTGCGGGTAAGATTTGCGGCCTCTTGACCAGTCATCGCGTCCACCACCAACAGAGTTTCATGGGGTTGGACTGTTGCTTTGATGCGGGCTAATTCCGCCATCATATCTTCGTCAATTTGCAGTCGTCCCGCAGTATCAATAATTACTGTGTTGACACCTTCTGCCCTAGCGCGTTCTACACCTTGTCGAGCAATTTCTACGGGATCGGCGTCGCTTCCTAGTTCAAATACTGGTACATCAATTTGCTTACCTAACGTTAGCAACTGATCGATCGCGGCTGGGCGATATACGTCTGTCGCCACCAACAAGCAACTACGCTCTAATTTTCTCAAATGTAACGCTAACTTAGCGGTAGCTGTGGTTTTACCAGTACCTTGCAACCCAGCCATCAGAATAATAGTAGGCTGTTCTTCGGCTTCTGCGAGGGGAACATTTTCGTCTCCCATCACCTGCACCAGTTCATCATGAACAATTTTGATGAACTGTTGATCAGGTCGCACGCCGGTAATCACCTCGGCTCCCTGTGCTTTGGCTTCGACTTCGCTAATAAAATCTTTGACTACCTGGAGATTGACATCTGCTTCCAACAAGGCGCGGCGCACTTCGCGCAATGCATCTTGAATGTTGGATTGAGAAATTTTGTCCTGTCCCCGCAGTTTTTTCCAGGCGGATTCTAAACGGTCAGATAATGCATCAAACATAATGTAATTACAGGTAGTTCGCCAATGGAGAATTCTAAAGCGCCGATGAATGCGATTTGGAATTTCCGCTAAAGTTTTAACGTGCTATCTACCAGCTTAGTATTTTTCACCGCGACTGTAGCAACCAGATACGGATTGATAAAGAGGCAGAGGGGCAAAGGGGAAGGTGGGGTTTCCTCTGGGGATAAGGGGCGGGGGTAAAGGTATGGAATTTTCTCTTCCCCCTCTTCATGACGATCGCGCGTTTATTATGTAGCGCTTATCCGATGCGATAGATTTAGACTGAGCGAATCGCACCACTTATCTCGACAAGACACCAACTATACAAAGATAGAACTTTTTCTGGAGAAATATCAATGAGTATTTCAATGTATCAAGCTTCAGTACCAGTGTTTATTCACACACTAAATAACCTTGTAGGTATTCTTGAAAAAGGTGCTACATACGCAGAAACAAAAAAAATAGATCGGTATGTGTTGGTCAATAGTCGTCTATTCCCAGATATGTTTCCATTGTCAAGACAAGTACAAATTGCCTCTGACATAGCAAAGAGAGGTGCCGCACAATTAGCAGGGGCAGAAGCACCCAAGTTTGAAGACAATGAAACTACATTGCCCGAACTTATTGACCGAGTTCAGAAAACTATCTCTTATTTAGACACATTTAAACCCGAACAAATAGATGGTTCGGAAGATAAAACAATTACCATTACGCAAGGTGACAAGAGCCTATCTTTTAAAGGAATGCCATTTCTCCTATATTTTGTTTTGCCAAACGTTTATTTTCATGTCACAACAACCTATGACATTCTCAGACACTGCGGTGTAGAGCTTGGCAAAAAAGACTTTCTAGGCAAGCCTTAACGCTCCGCAATATGAGAGCGAATTGATTTTCATTCTCCGTATCGGGTGAGCGTATAGCGGCTAAATCGTTGCGTCGCCCGATAATTCCTATTATTGTTATCTAACACAGTGGGGATTGGGGACTCTAATGATTGAATATTGGCTACTGCTGCGATCGCTAATTCGTAATATTATCAGTTAGGTAGCTACGGTAGCCAAGATGTCGCAGCGAATCAAAGTATACTCATACTCGATATACCATTCGTCAAATTCATATATTGGTATCGCTCTTGCCGAAAAAGCTTTGCGCGGATTGCCTGTTGATATTGAACGACGACCAATCTACATACCGAAGGAGCGCGGGATAAAGGTAGCTGACCTACAAGGACGAAGTGAAAGCGCCGTGTTATCGTCCTATCACAAAGAAGATTGTCTGCGGTGGGCAAAAAAGTACGGCATTGAAATACGGCTCAAGGAATTTGAAGAATTTGGCAGGTGGGTCAAACGTTGGGAGAAAATGAAGTTTGGTCGGGAAGAACTTCCCGCGAGAGCCTATTACGCTGCTTGTGGAACCGGGAAGGAGCATCTGCTTGATGCCGCGTTCTTTCGAGCGACGTACATCGACCAACTTGATGTCAACGATGAGTCTGTGATTAAGAAAGTTGCAAATGATGTTGGGTTGAATGGCGATCGCATTCTTGAGTTAATCTACGGGGAAGCAGCAAAACTTGCAGCAGTGGCAGCTTTGGCAGAATACGAACAATTTGGCTGTCCCGGAGTCCCGACTTGGGTAGTCGAAGGCGAGAGATTTTGGGGAAAGGATCGTGTTGATTGGTTAACAGAAAAGGTAAAACAATTATGTAATACCACTGTTACCAAAACAGTAGTGAGTGCTGACTTACATATTGCACCTAGCCCTAGCGATTAGAAATCGCGGCTATACAAACCAAGTCCGCCTGGGCGGACTAACGCAAAATCAATGTTTTCAACCCGCGCAGGCGGGTTTTGCCTGTGTAGCCGCGACTTCCATTCGCCTGGTGCAAGATATAAGCTGAGTAAAAAAGTGATAATTTTTCAGTTTAACTGGTAAAAATCATCACTTTACCTCTTTGCTTATACCTCAATACGGTTCAGTTAAGGCTCGGGCGTGTTTGTCAAAGTTATTTTTACGAACCGCAGAGGCGCAGAGAACACAGAGAGAGAAGAAAGAGAAGGAAAAAACTGCTTAACTGAACTGTATTGGCTTATACCTGGTCTAACACCTTGACTTTAGCTACTGATTTTCTAGCTGCGACCTGATAAATCGGCAACTCAATCACAAACTCTGTACCTTTGCCAAGTTCAGATTGGCAGTATATTTTGCCGTTATGTTTTTCTGTGACTATCTGATAGCTGATAGACAGTCCCAGTCCCGTGCCTTTACCGACAACCTTGGTAGTAAAAAATGGATCGAACAGTCGAGAGAGGACTTTTTCATCTATGCCGAATCCGTTGTCGGCGATGCGAATGACAATCCAATCTTTATTGAGCAGGGAGGTGGAAATTTTGATTTTGCTGGGGTTTTTTGCCAGTGCTTCAGAAGATTCCTGCGTGGTTCGTTCTTCTAGAGCATCAATGGCATTGGACAGCAAATTCATAAATACCTGATTCAACTGACCGGGATAGCATTCTATTAGAGGTAAAGTACCATAATCTTTGCTCACATGAATGGTGAGGCTATCGGCTGAGGGCTTCAAACGGTTTTGCAAAATCATTAATGTACTGTCGATGCCTTCGTGAATATTTGCTGGTTTGAAGTCAGCTTCGTCTAGGCGCGAGAAGTTCCGCAAAGAGGTGACAATTTCCCGAATGCGTTCAGTACCTACCTGCATGGACTGGAATAATTGAGGTAAATCCTCGACCAAATACGCTATTTCGGCTTTTTTGAAGAACTCTTGAATTTCTGGTGCGGCATCAGGATAATGATGCCAATAAAGCTGCACGTAGCGAAGCAATTCTTGCGTGTATTGGTGGGCGTGTTCCAAGTTGCCGTGGATGAAATTAATCGGGTTATTAATTTCATGGGCAACTCCCGCCACCAGTTGCCCCAAGCTGGCCATTTTTTCAGCGTGGATAATTTGCATTTGGGCAGTACGCAGTTCATTGAGTGCTTGAGCGAGTTGATTCGCTTCTTCACGAGTTTGACCCAGCAAACTAGATTGTTGAAACAAGTTGGCTTGACGCAGCGCGACACTGAGTTGAGCCGCCACTTGGGTGACAAATTCTAATTCAGCTTCTTCCCAATGACGTGTATGGGTGCATTGGTGAATGCACAACAACCCCCACAGTTCATCACCTTCCATCAACGGCACAATAATCTGTGCTTTGACTTGGAATCGCTCAATCACATCCAAATGAGGGACTTTGGAGCCAACACTGTTGACATCACATATTACTTGTACTTCCCCTTGACGATATTGGGGTGCGTATTGATCGCCGAAGCAATAGTCTTGCACCTTCACGGCGAGGGCAGAATCGAACTTGGGTAAGACATCTTCAGCAATAAATTCACCGCTGCAAAAACCAACGTTTGGATCGAAGCGGAAAATGCCGACTCGATCTGTATTTAGCGATCGCCGCACTTCCTGTACTGTAGTCTTAAGGATCGTCTCTAAATCCAAAGATTCCCGAATTTTGACGACCAAATCAAATAAAATCCGCCGCTGTTCAGCCGATTGTTGCAGTTCATCAGCGCGAGTTTGGATTTGAGTCACCATTTGAGAACTTTGCAGTGCTACACCCAGTTGGCTAGCAACCTGTCCCAAAAATTCCACTTCCACACTATCCCACTGGCGCGGTGCAGAATGTTGATAGGCAGCCAGTAATCCCCACAAATTCCGTCCCACAAAAATTGGGATTAGCGCATAAGCGCGAATCTTAAACTGCTCCAAAATATCTAGGTGACAGCGTGAGTGTCCAGCTTTATAAATATCCTCTACAGCAAAATTTTCGTTGTTGCGGTAGCGTCCACCTTTGGTTTCTTGGAGGTGAGTATCTTCCCAAACTAGATTTTTGCCAAAGGGATTGATGCTATCCCACTGTGCCTCAACCATGCCGAAATTACTGACGAATTCGCCACTCCAGTCTTCATTGAAGCGATAAACACCAACCCGCTCAACTCGCAGCAGTTTACATACTTCTTGGCAAGTAGTTTTTAGGATTAAATCAATATTTAAAGAGGAGCGAATTTTCCCGACTACTTCAGTTAATGCTCGTTGCCGAGCGATCGCATCTTGTAGGGCAGAAGCCTGTTGTTTTGACTGAGCCAAATTCTCGGCTTGCTGAATCGCTACCCCTAATTGTGCCCCTACCTGTCCCAGAAACTCCACTTCGTAATTTGCCCATTGACGCGGCCCGGAGTGTTGATATGCTGCTATCAGTCCCCACAGTTTTGGGCCGATGAAGATGGGCGCTAAGGTATATGCCCGAATCTTGAATTGCTCTAGAATGTCGATGTGACAACGCGAGTGTCCGGCTTGGTAGATGTCGTTGACAACAAAACTTTCGTTATTGCGATAGCGTCCACCTTTCGTCTCTTGGAGGTGGGTATCTTCCCAAACGAGATTTTTGCCAAAAGGATGGATTCTATTCCACTGTGCTTCTACCATCCCGAATTGGCTGACAAATTCGCCGCTCCAGTCTTCATTGAAGCGGTAAATTGCTGCCCGCTCTAACTTCAGGAGTTTGCAGAGTTCTTGACAGGCAGTGTCTAGAATAATTTTGGTATTTACAGACGAGCGAATATTTCCTACTACTTCCGTCAAAGCACGTTGCCGCGCGATCGCATCTTGCAGTTCTGCTGTGCGTTGTTTAGTCTGTTCTAAATTTTCTGCTTGCTGCATTGCCACACCAAGATGGCTGGCAGCTTGGGCAAAGAATTCGACTTCGTGAGGATACCATTGCCGAGGAGCGGAGTGTTGATAAGCTGCAAGCATTCCCCACAGTTTTGGCCCGATGAAGATGGGTGCGATCGCATACGCCCGAATCTGAAACTGTTCTAATACTTCAATATGACAACGAGCGTGCCCTGCATCGTAAATGTCAGCTACAGCAAACGGCTCATTTTTGCGATATCGTCCTCCTTGGGTTTCTTGCAAATGCGAATCTTCCCAAACCAAGTCTTGTCCAAAGGCAGTCAATGCATCCCAAGGATGTTCTGCAAAGCCAAAACGATTGAGAAAGCTACCGCTCCAGTCAGTGTTAAAGCGATAGATTGCAACTCGCTCAATCTTCAATTGCCGACAAATATCTTGACAAGAAGTCGAACAGAGGGATTCGATGTTTACAGATGCGCGAATCTTAGCCAGAATCCTCGCCAATATTTTTTGATATTGAACCGTGAGATGTAACTGTTTGTGACACTCTTGCAGGTCTAAGTGGTTCGACGCTTCATAACTGTTCGTTGTCATAAAGTATAAAGAAAATACACTACCTGCTTTCAGTATTCCCTTGTTTATTTGTAATTGCTCAACTAGTCTTGGTTAGTGGAGAGCCTTGATTACTTGTAGCATCCAGTGCGGTTTTTAGTTTCTGGATTTTCTTTCATAGCTCTATTAGCAAGGCTTGTATTGCTTCGTTCGATAGTTGTTTCAGGTCAGGCAGTTTTTCTATTTATTCAGCTAATCTCTATCTCGACCTCTTGTTAAAAGTTTTGAGTAATTACAGCATTAATAACTAATTAGTTTTGATACGGAGCGGTCTAAGTTAAGTTATGAAAAATAAAAAACTGCTAAGTATCTTTATTAAGAGACACCAACATTTAGCCGTAGTGTAAAAATTCTATAAAGAACTCATATTTGATTGCGTCAAAAAGCTAAGTCTAATCAAAAGAGCCTTCTTGCTCTTGTCTCTTGCCTATTAAACCAAGTAAGTTCTCCAAATCAAAACTGATTCCGATATTTCTCTCTTGCTGCCAACAGAATTCAAAATATAGAAAGCCTGACTAGTACTCAAGATGTAATAAAAATTAGGGCGCACAGCTAGCTGTGCGCCCCTACGAATTACCTATATTCCAACCTAAGAAAGTTTCGGGTTATGAAATCCACATTACTTAGTAATGATTTAGGTTAATGCCAGCTTCTTTTGCCATTGCTTCTAACCCATTAATTTGTAGGGTTTTAATTGCTTTGGTAGACAACTTTAATCTCACCCAGCGATTTCCAGCTTCCCACCAAACACGCTTGTTTTGCAGATTAGCGTGCTGAAGGCGTTTAGTACGGCGGTGGGAGTGGGAAACAGCAAAGGCGTTATTTGCCTTCTTACCAGTTAGTTCACAGCGACGGGACATAGCAAGTATCTCCAGATTGTTATTTTAATACAGCCTTTCCATTTTAGGTCTTAGGCAGCAGAAGTGGGGAGATGAGGGAGATAGGGGAGCAGGGGGAGCAGGGGAGCAGGGGGAGCAGGGGAGCAGAGGAGAAATAACTCCTAACTCCTAACTCCTAACTCCTAACTTCCTACTCACCACTATTTACTTGCTTGTTCCGTCAGCTTGGTGAGTACCTCATTCGATCGCTCGACGAAGGATTTCATCCCCTCAGCGTCAAATCCTTTCTGAGACATCAGCGCTAAATCGTAAACGTGTTGGCAAATCAAGTTGACTAACTGATCTGTAGACGATTGGCCGTCACCTTGAATGATACTACCTTGGTTTAGATTTGCCAGATTTTGAATTAGCGGGTGAGCAGTATTCACCAGCAAAATGTGATCTTCGGGAAACTCTGCTGTTCCCTGCTGCATCATGGCGTTCATTTCTCGCAGGCGGCGGAGAATCTCTGGTAAAAGCACGATCGCAGGTGGTGTCCCATGAGGATCGTCTGATTTCAACGCTTCGGTACGGATGTTGAGTTTGGGTTTGTTGAGGGATTTCTCAAATAACTCTTTAATCGTCTCACTCCGAGTTTTGTTCGTCTTGGGATCGACAATTTCCTTATCTTTATCTTGTTCCAGCAGGGTATTATCTAAATCTGAGTCTACCCGCGTAAACTTGACATCCTGATATTCCCGCTCTAGGAAGTTGATAAAGTGAGTGTCGATGAAGGAGTCCATAAACAGGACTTCCAAGCCTTGATTTTTGTGCAGTTCTATGTATGTAGATTGGGTTGCTTCATCGGTGCTGTAGAAAACTCGGTTTTCGTTGCGTTCTTTGTTGCGTTCTAAATACTCTTTCAGAGTAGTATAAGGAGCGCTGGGTGCTGAGTCAGAACTGGGTGAAGGAGTGACATCTTGCCAAGCATCGCCGTCTGAAGACTGGACTTCAACCACTGGCGTTTCAGCCGCAACTTTTTCTGTTAACTTGGCGGTGGTGCGGAAGACGATGATATCTTCGATTTGTTTTTTGAATTTCTCGTCGTTGAGAACGCCGAATTTTACGAAAGTGCCGAGGTCTTTCCACGCACTAATGTACTGTTCGCGGTTATCGCGGAAAAGTTCTTTGAGGCGATCGCCTACTTTTTTAGCAATGTAATCACCAATTCGCTTCACGGTGCGATCGCCTTGCAAGGCACTACGCGATACGTTTAGGGGAATATCGGTACTATCAATTACACCCCGCATCGGCATCAGAAATTGCGGGATAATTTCTTCGCAGTTGTCGCTAACAAAAACTTGATTGCAAAATAGTTTGATCTGACCTTTGGTAACATCTACATCCGGTCTCATTTTGGGAAAATACAGAATCCCGTTGATGATAAAGGGATAGTCAGTATTTAGATGTACCCATAACAAAGGTTCTTCCTGAAAAGGATACAGGTAGCGGTAAAACTCTAAATAATCTTCTTGAGTAAGATTACTCGGAGACTCTCGCCACGGTGCTTTTTGCTTATTTATTACTTCGCCATCTAGTTTAATTGGGACTGGCAAAAAGTCGCAGTATGTCTTGACAAGATTCTTAATTCGTGCTGATTCGAGAAATTCCTCTTCTTCCCCTTGCAGGCTGAGAATAATAGTAGTACCGCGAGTTGTCCGGGAAGATTCTTCGAGAGTGAAAGCTGGAGAACCATCGCAAGACCAGTGAACCGCTTGCGCTCCTTCTTGGTAAGATAAGGTATCAATTTCTACCTTTTGCGCCACCATGAAGGAAGAGTAGAAACCAAGACCGAAGTGACCGATTATCGGTTGATCTGATTTGCCTTCATACTTATGAATAAATTCTTCAGCACTAGAGAAGGCAACCTGATTGATATATTTCTTAACTTCATCTGCGGTCATCCCGATACCGTTATCGGAGATGGATAGAGTTTTCTTATCTTTGTCAATGGCAATTTCAATTTCTGGTTCGCCGATATCTCCAGCATAATCGCCGGCGCGGGATACCATTTTTAGCTTTTGGATGGCGTCTACAGCGTTGGATACCAGTTCCCGCAAGAAGATTTGATGATCTGAGTAAAGTGACTTCTTGATGATCGGGAAAATATTCTCAGTATGAATACTGATAGTGCCTTGTTCTAGCATAATTGGTAGTTTTCGATGTTAGTATCTGAAATGATGATAGTAGGTAATACAACCTAGCCATCTGTTTTCCAGGATAAACCCGGAGAACACAGAAGGGCATGATACCAATTAGGATTTTAAAAGCATAGCTTAGGCGATCGCACCTTTTTTGAGCATTGTTTGCCGCCATTTTCTGATTCGGATTCCCCTACTTCCAACTCTCCACTCCCCACAGATTGCTGTTTAAGTATTACTAGAATTCTTCTCCAACACCAAAAAATAATGGTATGGATAAGTAGGATCGATAAATTCTTGCTTAACAGTTAACCCAGCTTTGGCAACAGAGTTTAAAATCCGCGTTTTCGGATATCCTTTTAAACCCATTTCCCAGCAGTGTTCGTCACATACTGGCGTTGTACTCCAGAATTTGGGGACATTGAATAGTAAATGCCTTGGTCTGCCTGAGAAAGAGGTTTTCACCTGAAACGAGAGGTATTGAGTGCAATAGGGAATCGAAATCACCAAAAATTTCTTGGTTGCAATAGCAAGTTTTCTCAATGCTTCTTCTGACTGTTCGTAGGGGAAGTGTTCCAGCACTTGAAACAGGACAATCGCATCAAATTTATCTTTTGGTAAGGAAAAATCTGTCGTCAAATCCAAAATTATTTCTGGCTTGAGGCTGGGGTCAACATCAGCAGTGGAGACGTTGTATCCATTATTCTTCAAGATGTCTGTTAACAGAGAATTAAAAATCCCAATTTCCAGAACGTTTTTTACCTGATTACCTAGCGAAAAAATTAGACGCAACTGGTGATGGTAACTGATGAGGCGATTTTTAGATAAATATTCTGAATTTCTAATATCTAACGAGCTGATGAGTTGCATAAATAAGCCTACCTAAGCTGAGAGATTAATAAATTTGGTGGGTATACAACTACAGGATTCCCGGAAAAATCATCAAAGTAACATCTGAACCTCACTCCAAACCCCTCTACTACAAGGCTACGGTGTACACACAAATCATCTGATCCCCCTAAATCCCCCTTAAAAAGGGGGACTTGAAGAAATTTCCCCCCTTTTTAAGGGGGGTTAGGGGGGATCGAAACACTGTTAGACAACTTTATAAGACTTGTGTGTACTCCGTAGCCTACAAGGAGAGAGGCTTTGAATCTTTCTCCCCTTCTTCTACGAGGAGAGGGTTAGAGAGAGGTAGAGAACAGGTTAGGGGGCTTTTCCGGGGCAAAATTATCACTAACACCAAGCGTATTGCTTTAACGAGTAGGATTCTACGCGCTAAAGTATTTTGCTAACGGGTGATAGGTAATAATTGCAGTGGTAGACTGTTCTGGATAAAGTTGTTCGCTTTCATCCATATACAAGTTAATCCTGTCAGTCTGCAATAACTCCAGTTGCTTGTACTGATCCTGAATATTTGGACAAGCTGGATACCCAAAACTATACCTCGAGCCACGATAGCGTTGTGCTAATATATCCCGAATATTATCGGGTTCCTCAGCAGCAAAACCTAACTCCCGGCGAATTCTGGCGTGTGTCCATTCAGCTACAGCTTCCGCCACCTGCACTGCCATACCGTGGAAATACAGGTAATCGGTGTATTGATTGGCAGCAAACAGCTTTTGAGCGAATTCTGTGGCAATTTCCCCTACAGTCACCGCTTGCATTGGGAAGACATCAATAATTCCCGACTCCTTCGGAGCAAAGAAATCTGCTATGCATAGCCGCCTTAAAGACTTCTGTCTAGGAAACTCGAAAGTTGTAACCTGTTGTGATTGGTTCTCTGAGTCATATATATGTAGAGAATTCCCTTCGGCTTGACAAGGGAAATACCCGTAAATCACTTGGGGATGCAACAGATTCTCTTCAATAATTCGCTGTTTCCAAGTTTCTAAAACTGGGTAGACTTTCTCAGCTAAGAAAGCCTGATATTCTTCCTTAGATTGTTCCTTTGGTTTGCGGAATTGCCATTGTCCAGCAATCAAAGCTTGTAAATCTAAATGCCAGAATATTTCCTCGATGGGAATATCACTAGGCTGCAACAATTTCGTTCCCCAGAAAGGCGGGGTGGGACGTTCAATATCTATCGCCACGGCTTCGGAACGTCTCGTATCTACTACTTTTGGTTCAGCAGATGTTTCTTCAGCAGTTGTTGCTTTTGGTTCTTTGTGGCCATTTGTCGAAACTTCAGCAGTTTCGACTTCATTCAAAAATCCTTGCAAATCTTCCCAGTTATTAGTTGCCTTTGCTGGCATTAATTTATCCATGAAGTGCAAGTCAGAAAAGGCATCTTTGCCATAAACGACTTTACCTTTGTAAGTATTTTGGCAATCTTCATACACAAATTTGGGAGTCAGCGCCGCACCACCTAATATCACGGGGACACTAATTCCCTTTTCGTTAAATACCTCCAAGTTCTCTTTCATGAAGGCGGTGGATTTTACCAGCAAACCACTCATCGCAATACAATCAGCTTTGTGCTGTTCGTAAGCGTTGATGATGTTTTCTACTGGCTGCTTAATTCCCAGGTTAATCACCTTGTAGCCGTTGTTGGATAAGATAATATCCACCAAATTTTTACCAATGTCGTGAACATCGCCTTTCACTGTGGCAATGATAAAAGTTCCTTTCGCATTGTTACCTGATTCTGATTTTTCCATGAACGGTTCTAGAAACGCAACAGCCGCCTTCATGGTTTCCGCAGATTGCAAAACGAAGGGTAGCTGCATTTGTCCAGAACCGAATAATTCCCCGACAACTTTCATGCCATCTAGCAGGAAGGTATTGATAATTTCTAAGGGGGGATGTTCTTCTAAGGCTTTTTTCAGATGTTCTTCTAAGCCAATGCGTTCGCCGTCGATGATGTGGCGTTTGAGACGTTCTGGGATGGGGAGACTTTCATCTAAGGAGCGATCGCGCTTAGTTGTCACCCCGGCAAAGGCTGTGGTAAGCTCTCCCAAGGGATCGTAAACGCAAACATTACCCTCAAACTTCCGCTCATCATAAATCAACTGGCGACAGATTTCTTGATGGCGCGCGTCAATCTTCGAGAGCGGTAAAATTTTGTTAGCGCTGACAATGGCTGCATCCATTCCCGCCGTCGTCGCCTCGTGTAAAAACACCGAGTTCAGCACCATCCGCGAGGCTGGATTCAAACCAAAGGAAATATTGGAAACACCCAAAATCACATGACATCCAGGCAATCCTTCACGAATGCGCCGGATGGATTCAATTGTGGCTTTACCGTTTTCTCGGTCTTCTTCAATCCCGGTGGAAATTGGTAACGCTAGAGTATCAAAGAATATTTCTGTGGGAGGTATGCCATATTCTACAGCTTGGCGGTATGCGCGTTGAGCGATCGCAAACTTTTTGTCTGCTGTCCGCGCCATCCCATCTTCATCGATAGTACCAATGACTACACCAGCACCGTATTTTTTGGCTAAATCCAGCACCTTTAAAAAGCGGGATTCACCATCTTCATAGTTGGTGGAATTCAGCAAACACTTACCACCTGCAACCTTTAAACCCGCCTCCATCTTTTCCCATTCGGTGGAGTCAAGCATTAAAGGCAATGTCACATTATTAACAATGCGCGAAACTAATTCGTGCATATCCCGCACGCCGTCACGTCCCACATAATCGACGTTGACATCGAGGATGTGTGCGCCTTCTTTTACTTGCGCCCTCGCCATTGAAACGAGTCCATCCCAATCTTCGGCATTTAGCAAATCGCGGCACTTCTTGGAACCACTGGCGTTGAGACGTTCGCCAACAATCAAGAAAGAATTATCTTGATCGTAAGGCTGAGTGGTGTAAATTGATGCTGCTGCTGGTTCTAAGCTAGGATGTCTAACTTTTGGCTTTAAGTCTTTAGCAAGTTCTGCCAATTGTTGAATGTGTTCTGGACGTGTCCCACAGCAACCCCCGATCACTTGGACACCCAAATCTTCAACAAAATGCATCAATGACATCCGTAATTCTAACGGTGTTAGGCGGTAGTGCGCTTGACCGCCGACGTTTTCAGGTAAACCCGCGTTGGGAATACAGGAAACGATGAAAGGTGAATGTTCTGCCAAATACTTGATATGTGGTTTCATCAAGTCTGGGCCTGTGGCGCAGTTTAGACCGAGAATATCTATTGGGTAAGGTGCCAAAATTGTCAGCACCGCACTGATTTCGGAACCAACCAACATTGTGCCCATGCTTTCCATTGTCACAGAAACCATCAACGGTCTGCGATCGCCCTTCTTAGCAAACACTTCTTCAATGGCATTCAGCGCCGCCTTAATTTGCAGCACATCTTGGCAAGTTTCCACCAGGAATAAATCGACACCACCATCCCACAGCGCTTCTGCTTGTTCGGCAAAAGTAGCTTTCATGGTGTCAAAGTCAATATGCCCCAAGGTGGGGAGTTTCGTTGTGGGGCCGATGGAACCTGCCACAAACCGGGGTTTTTCTGGCGTGGAAAATTCCGCAGCAACACGCTTGGCTAATTCTGCGGCTGTCTTGCTGAGGTAGTAGGCTTGGTCTGCTAAGTCATATTCTGCCAGTACAAGGGATGTACTACCAAAGGTATCGGTTTCAATTACGTCTGCACCAGCAGCGAGAAAGTCGCGGTGAACCTTAGCGACAGCTTCGGGTTTCGTATGGACTAAGTATTCGTTACAACCTTCATACTGTGGGCCGCCGAAGTCTTCAGCAGTCAGGTTTTGGGTTTGTAAGTTCGTTCCCATCGCCCCGTCGAAGACGAGGACTGGGCTATCTGGACTACGCAGGCGTTCAAGGAAAGGATGAGTCATATTTTCCTAGAATAAATGAGGATATCAAGTGAGTCTTGTGATACTCGACTTACTTTATTATTTTCCAAGATTGTGATATTTTCGGCATCTTTTCATAAAGTCTGTTTTGCTGAAACTCGCCATTGGCTCATTTTGACCTGATTTCTCAAGATTGACGACGACAGAATTATGCAAAAGCGTCCTGATGTCGTGTCGCTTAATTGGTTATTAAACTCGAAGAACCCCACCCCGCCAAAGCTATGCTTTGTCTCCTCTAAGAGCAAGCCTACGGTGTAAACACAAGTCTGAAATAGTTGATTAACCAAGGTTTTACCCCACCCTAACCCTCCCCTTTATAAGCCAATACGGTTCAGTTAAGGCTAAAACTCTTTGTCATAGTTAATTTTTTTAACGA
>NZ_CAWUDN010000141.1:0-16236 GCF_963920915.1 Nostoc sp. PCC 9305 | reverse complement strand
TGTGTACACCGTAGCCGCTTGCGGGGAGGGGAGACAAAGCGTAGCTTTGGCGGGGTGGGGTTCTTTCTTATTTTTGATTTATGCAAGAGGTCTAATCTCGTTGCTCAATTCTTTTTTGCAGAAAAATGTCAGCCAATACAGTTCAGATAAACCCAAAACCCAGATGTAGAGACGCGATTTATCGCGTCTGAAAAGACCAATTATCTACACCAATAACCCTTAAACCAAGCGTATTGAACTATAAGCAAGATTAATTATTAGTTTTGTTCGCGTAAACTCTACGCGAACAAGTTAGTTTTTTATCTAAAGTCTAATACGTACTTTATATATAGGAATCCGCTTTGATTCCTGAAATTATTTGCGTAGGGAGGGAACAGGGAACGGGGAACAGGCAAGAAGGAATAAAAGTGTACTGAGTTTTTTTCAAAAATCAAATACGAGTCCTATATTAACTAGGACTTACGCAAAAACCCTCTCAAACTCTCATTCCTCCGTGAACTCTGCGCCCTCTGTGGTTCGTTTTCCGTTACCCGTGCGTAAGTCCTATTAACTATAATATGCATAGCAAACTTGTTAAGCTAAAAGTCTTGCCCTGTCTCATTTAACTCTTATTCGATGCAGAATATATTATTTTAACCATTGAGGATAAGAACTATACTTGTCCTTTACTTTTTTAAGAAAGTTTTCGCCACAGGCTGCATTTTATTCAAGAGTAATATCAATAAATTTTAATAGCCTCTTGTTTTTTAGCACAATCTATGTAAATCTCATAACTATATAGTACTGTAACTCGATAAACTTATCGTATTTTGTCAAAAAATTAGGTGGGTTAGCCAATAAACTCAAAATTTAGTCCCAAGTAAACTTTTTAGGAGATGTAATCGTGAGTACATATCAATCTGAGTCAGGCAATAGTTCGACTTCGCAACTGAATTTAGAGATTTTCTTAACAAGCAGTATTAAAGGCGAATAGTACCTGTATTTTAAAGATAGCGAAAGAATGAAGAATGACAATTTTGTTACTTCGTCTTTCCTAAATGAGGAGTTACTAAACTTAAAATTGAACATTCATGGAGGTCAAATCATGTTTTCTGGAAAAATTGAAAAAGAATTATTTGGTGAAGAAATTTGGTCAATTTGGCAAACGACTAAATTACCAGATCATCTACAGTTATTAGTGGATCAAGAACTAGGAAAACGCGATATCTGGGAATTGCAGTCTCAAAAGCCTGACGATCGGCCTATTTATCCAAATCTCTATGATGACTCTAGTCATTCAACAAACATTTAACAAAAGAGGTAGTTCTTGCGTAAGGCAGAATAGCGAGTCCGCGTACTCTTACAGAGAAGCAAGCTACGCGCAGCGTCTCCTAGAGAGCATCGGCTGGAGGAATACTGCCCTACGCAAGAACTACTGCCATACCTACGGCGGTAAATTTGGCTCTGAGAATAAGGGTTTAAGTCTCCCACCAAATTCAGAATTTGCTGGGAGACTATAAGTGGTGGGTCTAAATTCCCCACTGATTGCATTCTGAATTTTGACTTCTCTATTTAATTAATGCAAAATAATGCGAAATCGAATTCATGCTGCAAATCCCTCCCCAATTTATTTTACGTAGCAAGAAAAGGAATTAAGATTAATGGCACATCTATTTGAACCATTCAAGATTCGTGAAGTTGTTTTTCGCAACCGCATCGCCGTTTCACCGATGTGTCAATATTCCAGTACAAATGGATATGCTAATGATTGGCACGTTATTCATCTAGCTTCTCGCGCAGTTGGCGGTGCAGGTATAGTGTTCACAGAGGCGGCAGCTGTAGAGCCGCGTGGACGCATTAGCCCGCAAGATTTGGGAATTTGGTCAGATTCACATATCGAAACTTTAGCCAAGACTGTGGCATTAATTCATAACTTTGGCGCTGTTGCAGGTATTCAACTTGCTCATGCAGGTAGAAAAGCCAGCACTGCCAAACCGAGTAAAGGAGGGAAAGCACTAGATGAATCCCAGGAAGGTTGGCGGCCCTTAGTTTCGAGTAGTGCGATCGCTTTTAGCAAAGATAGCCCAGTTCCAAAAGCCCTAAATCTTGAGGGAATTCAAGAAATTATTGACGCCTTTGTTCAAGCTGCCAAACGTTCTTTCCAAGCTGGTTTCAAGGTAGTAGAAATCCATGCTGCCCACGGTTATCTACTGCACCAATTTCTCTCACCCCTTTCTAACCACCGTCAAGATGATTATGGTGGCAGCTTTGAAAACCGGACTCGTCTGCTCAGAGAGGTAGTTCAAGCAGTCCGAGAGGTTTGGCCTCAGACACATCCACTTTGGGTACGCATCTCCGCCACCGATTGGGCAGACAATGGCTGGGACATTGAGCAAAGTATTGCTTTAAGCGACAAACTCAAGTCTTTAGGAGTGGATCTGATCGATACTTCATCAGGCGGTATCATACCGGGCGTTCATATCCCAATTAAACCTGGTTATCAGACTCAGTTTGCCGAACGCATCCGCCGCGAAGCTAATATTCATACGGGAGCCGTGGGCTTAATTACATCCCCTGAACAAGCTGACGAGATTATTCGTACAGAAGTCGCTGATATAGTTCTGTTAGGACGTGAACTACTCCGCAATCCTTACTGGCCACATTTGGCAGCCAAACAGCTTGGACACGATAAACTCTGGCCTGTTCAATACGATCGCGCTTGGCTGTAAATGGAGTCAAGATGGGACTTGGTTGAAGATTCACGACAAATTATATTAGTAGACTCGTGTAGCAGCAGGACGTGAACCAAGCCCAACAGATACGCAGCAGTTGATAGCTAATCTGTGGAAACAGCAACAATGATATACCAAGATGTAGGTTATGACGCAGGCAAAAACATACATGGACGCAAACTTTTACGAAGCGTTGGGTTGTAGAAAGAACTTTTGGCTGGCTTAATTGGTGTCGACGCTTGAGTAAGAATTATGAGAGACTACCTCAAACTTCCGATATTTTTATCTACATAGCAATGATTCGTATCACGATCGGGCGACTCGCATAATTTTTTACTCTGAGGAAAAGTAGAGCTAATGTTTCTTCAAAGAGAGATGAAAAACTGGAACTCTTGCCAGAGAGAGGTTCAAGGGAAGAAATACAGCTTCAGACAACAGAATTGCAACCAGAACTATCTGGTCAAGTTGACACTCAAGAGCAGGAGAGATACAAGCTGCTTGTCCCTAACCGTAAACAACATTTGAAGAAGATTTGGTAATTTATGGCGCGATCGCAAAATGAAGTGCGATCGCCACCAGTTGGGTTTATTAACAAAATGTACTAACTGTGAGACACCATTCCCAATCAGCAAGGATTGGGAGCTAGGCGAATGCACTCATTGTTCCCTGCCTTTTGCAAAAATGGTGAAGCGTCAAAAGATTTATTGACCTCTAAATGTCTTGGAGCAGATGGTGGTGTTGAAGCCTAAGGGCGGCTTGCTATTTTTATTCCTGCAAATACTGGAATGTAGTAAAAATAACATTGATTGCATTAGCAAGGTATTCACTTTACATAAGTACATTTTTTCTGAATACCATCACTAATTACGCCTATTGTAAAATTTGCTAACTGCGGATAGTGTTCCCCCTAATCAATGGAGGTATGAGGAATGCTCACATTTTTTATACTTTGTACAGGAATGGCAAAGCGTCAGAAGAAGTGTAGACAATTCCTACTTTTAACTTTCATCTAAGCCAAGCGTGGATATGCCAGTCACATAAGCATAATGAATTAAAAAAACGGACAAATAATTTGTCGCTCTACAGTACAATCGGGATGACTGGATTCGAACCAGCGGCCCCTTCGTCCCGAACGAAGTGCGCTACCAAGCTGCGCCACATCCCGCCATAAAAATGGCATTGTAAATCAAGAATATCACAACCTGTACCAAATAGCAGAATTACATCTATATACGATCGCTTCATCAAAGACTTTGCTTGCTAGGATTAAATTTGTATAACTCTAGTGGTAAAAGCGGATTGTGACTGTAAAACCAGACTGGTTGCGGGTGAAAGCACCTCAGCGCGAACGCATCGGTAACGTTAAAGAAATTTTGCGGGATTTAGCCCTCAATACAGTTTGCGAGGAAGCGTCCTGTCCGAATATTGGTGAATGCTTCAACGCTGGGACTGCTACGTTTTTGATTATGGGCCCGGCTTGTACACGCGCTTGTCCTTACTGCGATATTGATTTTGAGAAAAAACCCAAACCACTAGATCCCACGGAACCGACACGACTAGCGGAAGCTGTTCGCCGCCTGAATCTTAATCATGTAGTCATCACTTCTGTAAACCGAGATGACTTGCTTGATGGTGGTGCTTCTCAGTTTATGGCGTGTATTGATGCAGTTAACTCTGTTTCACCCAACACCACAATTGAAGTGCTAATTCCTGACTTATGCGGTAATTGGAATGCTCTGGAGTTAATTCTACAAGCTGCGCCAGAGGTATTAAACCACAATACCGAAACTGTTCCACGCCTATATCGCCGGGTGCGTCCCCAAGGAAACTACGATCGCACATTAGAATTATTGCAGCGAACCCGCCAACTTTCTCCTAGCACATACACCAAATCCGGCATCATGGTTGGACTCGGTGAAACTGATGCCGAAATTCGCCAAGTTATGCAAGACTTGCGAACTGTCGATTGCGACATTTTGACCATTGGGCAATATCTCCAACCCAGTCAAAAACATTTGCAGGTAAACGAATTTGTCAATCCAGAACAATTTGCTGACTGGAAGGCATTCGGCGAGGAAATCGGATTTTTACAAGTTGTTTCTTCACCATTGACAAGAAGTTCCTATCATGCGGAGCAAGTCAGGGAATTGATGAAACGTTATCCACGCTCAAAAGTTAGGAGTTAGGAATAGGAGTTATGAGTGAGCAGATGTACTCCAACACAAAACTTTCTGTTGCAATTCTTGGTGCAGGTGCTTGGGGTGCATCTCTAGCAAATCTCGCCACAGCGAATGGTCATCAGGTGCGCGTGTGGTCGCGTCAAGGTTCCCAAAGTCTTCAAGTAGTTTTAAAAGATGTCCAAATAGTCCTGTCCGCTATCTCAATGATTGGTGTGAGAGATGTTGCTTCCCAAATCCAGTCTTTCCCCCTTTCTCCAGAGACAATTTTTGTGACGGCGACGAAAGGCTTAGATCCTCAAACCACCTGTACGCCTTCACAAATTTGGCAACAAATATTCCCTAACCATGCAGTGGTTGTTTTATCTGGGCCTAATTTATCAAAAGAAATTCAAATGGAATTACCAGCAGCCACAGTGGTAGCGAGTAATATTCCCACGGCTGCGGAAGTAGTACAGTTAGTATTTTCTTCTCATCGTTTCCGGGTATATACCAATCCCGACCCCTTGGGGGTGGAACTAGGGGGAACGCTAAAAAATGTGATTGCGATCGCATCTGGTGTGTGCGATGGTTTACAACTGGGAACTAATGCCAAAGCTGCTTTAGTTACCCGTGGACTTACAGAAATGGTTCGCATCGGCAACAACTGGGGCGCTAAGACGGAAACATTTTATGGTTTATCGGGTCTAGGAGACTTGTTAGCAACGTGCAACAGTCCCTTAAGTCGCAATTACCAAGTCGGCTATCAGCTAGCTGGTGGTAAGTCACTTACAGAAACTCTCGCAAATTTACAAGGAACTGCTGAAGGAGTAAACACTTGCCGAGTTTTAATGCAACGAGCCAAGCAAGAAAACATTGCAGTCCCAATTACCGAGCAAGTTTATCGGTTACTTCAAGGCGAAATCACACCTGGACAAGCACTTGATGAACTGATGTTGCGAGATATCAAGCCAGAGTACAACTACTAGTTAGTAGTCTGTCAAATCAGCTTGCTGCCTAAATAAGTTCGTAGTAAGGACTTTAGTCCTTATATTAAGCACTGAAGTGCTTACTACATACCAAGCTTTCCTTAGCTTGATGGACTACTAGTTAGTAGTCCATCAAGTTGAAATTGGCACTTTAAGACTGACATACAAGACGACGCAGGAACACGGAGAGGATGTTTGATAACTTATCCGCATCTTTTATCTCCGTGTCGAGAGAATTTTCGCCGTTAATGCTAATCACTTCCTCGATATCTATTAGTTCTACTTATACCTGAATAATCCTGAGAAAAAATTGCTAAATCGTCAGGATATTACTTTTGCACCCATGTAAATGTGACTATGCCAATTATAAAGATGACATTCACTGAAGGATGTTTATACTGTGTTACAAAAGTTACTATCCAAAAACCATCAAGGTTGAAATATTAACTAAGTAGTTGAAATATTGCAAACCTAGCTGTGGATTTAAATAGCTATTGGTTTAATCAAAAGTTTAGCAGCCGATTAAGTTCAGTAATCCTGTATCTAATAAAACCCTTACAGTTAATTTCTAAAAAAATTGTAATGGAACGTTCAACCATGTTAGTTCATCGTTAATCGCGGGAACAATAGCAACAGTTGAATAGCTGACCGTAATCTAAGCTGACCGAAATCTATTGTTACCTGGAGCCATTGAGACGATCTTTATGCCAGCAACATCTTTTTATGCAGACGCCCCCTACAACACCAAAAAGTCTAGCCAGGCTTTGGACTCGGATCTCACGGTTGATGACAGTGAGTTATCGGTAGATGATTTACAGGAGCTAGAAATGGCTTCTGTTGACAATGCTAACTTTGCTGCTAGCACCAACCGTCGGAGTACAGACCTAGTACGTCTATATCTTCAAGAAATTGGTCGGGTTCGCTTGTTGGGGCGCGATGAAGAGGTTTCAGAAGCTCAAAAAGTCCAACGCTACTTGCGGATGCGGATAGTACTTGCTAAGGCCGCCAAAGAAGGGGATGAAGTGATTACGCCTTATCTTCGGTTAGTTGAAGTTCAAGAACGTCTAACCTCAGAACTAGGACATCGCCCGTCTTTGGAAAGATGGGCTGCCACTGCTGACATAATTTTATCCGATCTTAGGCCAACTTTGGCAAATGGCAAACGTCGTTGGGCTGAAATCGCCAAGTTGACTGTAGAAGAGTTGGAGCAAGTTCAGTCCCAAGGACTCCAAGCAAAAGAACACATGATTAAGGCGAATCTTCGCTTGGTTGTGTCTGTTGCTAAGAAGTATCAAAATCGTGGTTTGGAATTGTTAGATTTAGTCCAAGAAGGTACATTAGGTTTGGAGCGGGCTGTAGAAAAATTTGACCCCACTAAGGGTTATCGCTTCAGTACCTATGCTTACTGGTGGATTCGTCAGGGTATTACACGGGCGATCGCTACTTCTAGTCGCACGATTCGCCTACCGGTTCACATCACCGAAAAGTTAAACAAAATCAAAAAGGCTCAACGCAAAATTGCTCAAGAAAAAGGTCGTACCCCAACTCTAGAAGATTTAGCAACTGAGTTAGAGATGACGCCGACCCAAGTACGAGAAGTTTTGTTGCGGGTTCCTCGCTCCGTTTCTTTGGAAACCAAAGTAGGTAAGGATAAAGACACTGAGTTAGGCGAATTACTCGAAACTGACAGTGTAACTCCAGAAGAGATGTTAATGCGAGAATCTTTACAAAGAGATTTGCATCATCTTCTGTCAGATTTGACTAGCCGGGAGCGCGATGTAATTTTGATGCGGTTTGGTTTGGCAGATGGTCATCCTTATTCTTTAGCAGAAATTGGCCGCGCTCTTGACTTGTCGCGCGAACGAGTCCGCCAAATTGAATCTAAGGCTTTGCAAAAGCTACGTCAACCCAAGCGCCGCAACCTCATCCGCGACTATTTGGAGTCTCTGAGTTAGTCATTTGTCATTAGTCATTTGTCATTAGAAAACTACACTTGACAAATGACTAGGGACAAAGAGCTGATTTGATCCCTAAGTTAAAAGCCTTTTATAGGCTTACAGCAAATAATTAGCATTAAACTGTATAAAAGTTTTCCCCCATCTTTGCTCAGATATCTTGAAGGTGGGGAGCAACTTAGAATTCAAATTTAACTTATGCAAAATTCAACGTCAAGGGATGCAATCGTTACAAGTATCCTGACTATTAGCTGTATGCAAATTAAATGCACTACAGCTTATTACTTGAATTTTGCTCAAGATTTGATGAATTGTTCTTAAATATTTAGTAAGAATTCTCAATAGGCAATGATTGTTGCAAATTGCTCCCAAGATTTGTTATATTCTCAACTAACAAGCTTTGTTGAGAACTATTAGTATGACTGTCTACACAACTACTTCACTCAAGGCAGAACTGAACGAACGAGGCTGGCGTTTAACTCCCCAGCGCGAAACAATTTTACACATTTTTCAAGAACTTCCGCAAGGTGAACACCTGAGTGCGGAGGATCTTTATCATCGGCTCGAAACTGATGGTGAAGGGATCAGTCTGTCAACTATTTATCGGACTTTGAAGTTGATGGCAAGGATGGGAATCTTACGGGAACTAGAATTGGGCGAGGGACATAAGCATTATGAGATCAACCAGCCCTATCCCCATCACCACCATCACTTAATTTGTGTTCGATGCAACTCAACTATTGAGTTTAAAAATGATTCAATTTTAAAAATTGGGTCAAAAACCGCTCAAAAAGAAGGTTTTCACCTGTTAGATTGTCAAATGACCATTCATGCAGTGTGCCCCAAGTGCCAACGGGCGCTGATGCCGCTTTAGCACTTGGGTAGATAAATAAGACGAAACTACTCAAATTAACCAAATAAATGGAATCTGAGCAGTTCGTAATTTGCTGTTACTGGAGGCAAGCAACCAGTTGGGAACTGATAATAACGACACCAAAGCGGATGTTAAAAGCGTCCGCTCTTAAGATCCTTGAGGCTAATGCCGTAGAATTCTTGGGCTTGTTTAATCGCTTTTTTGGTGTCATCAGCCATCACACCATTGAGCTTGCCTTTATAAAAACCCCGCTCCCGTAGTCGGGTTTGAATTTCTAAAGTATTAAATTCGCTTTTGCTAGCAGTATTAACTGAGCTGTATAACTTAGCTCGCGTAGTTGGGCCAGCAACACCACTTGCTTTCAAGAAGTTAGCTGCCTGAAATCGGCGTACAGCATCGGCAGTATAGGGGCCATAGTAGCCATTTGGCTCTCCCTCTAAATATCCTGCCTGGATCAATTGTTCTTGAACAATTCTAACTGGCTCACCGCGATCGCCTACACGAAGTTTGTCTCGATTGACTACCTTTTTGGGAGCCTCTTCTCCATCGCCGATGCCAACTCCCGGCAATTTACCCAATGTTGCTGGGCCTGCAATTCCATCAACGCTTAATTTGTAAGAATCTTGGAACCGCTTGACAGCTTCTTCGGTAATTGGGCCAAATATGCCTGTGGCGTTTCCGTAATAAAAGCCTGCGACCCTTAACCGTTCTTGCAAAGCCCTGACATCTTCACCTTCATCCCCTTTAGCAAGGTAATTAGGATTGCGGCGTTTGCTGGAAGCTGAACTATCAGTGCTGGATTTTTTGGCTTGTGCGCCTACAGCAGCGGTTCTTTGAGCTTGTGTAGTCCTAGTTGTGGCCTTTTTGGCCTGCCAACTTTCTAATTTTTGCAGGGTGCTTGCTCCAACAATGCCGTCCACAGGTAAACCAGCGGCCTTTTGGAAGCGCCGTACAGCTTCTTGTGTGGGTGCGTCATATACTTGGGTAACAGAAGATTGGTAAAAACCTGCTGTTTTCAAATTTTGTTGTAGATTTCTGACAGAAGGGCCTCGATCGCCTTTTTCTAGTGCCATGACGCTGCTAACAGCGCCAAGAATAGATAAAGACAGAGCAAGGGGCAACATATACTTCCAAGCCCTACCCGAAAGCCTTTTCCAGTCTGGTGCAGCTGCGTCCTTAAACAAAGAACTGAGGGAGACCAATTCACTGGGTGTGCTCTCTTCGTAGGCGAAAGCTAGGTGCAAATACGCAAGATTTTCCATATTTGTTTCCTACACCATTGATTTTTCTTCGATAACTGCTTCAGCTTGATGTACTAGGTTCCTCAAAGCTTCTAATGTTCCTATATTTACATCCTCCCACAAATTGCGCTTGTGTGCTTCTAATAATTTTTCAGCAATATCACGCAGTGCGTAAGGGTTCTTTTGCTGAATAAATTCTACAACAACTGGATCGAGTAAATAAGCATCTACTATGCCTTGATACATGTAATCTTCAACACATTTTGCGGTTGCATCGTAGGCGAAGAGATAATCTACCGTCGCCGCCATTTCAAAGGCTCCCTTGTATCCGTGGCGCATTACTCCTGCAATCCATTTGGGATTAACTACGCGAGAACGATACACTCGGGCAATTTCTTCTTTCAGTTGACGAACGCGTGGTTGGGCGGGTATAGAATTATCTCCAAAATAGGTTTGGGGATTTTTTCCCTGTAGAGAACGCACCGCTGCTGTTAAGCCACCCTGAAATTGGTAATAATCATCAGAATCGAGTAGATCGTGTTCGCGGTTGTCTTGATTGTGCAGGACAATTTGCATTTGAGACAAGCGTTGCTCGAAAGCTTCGGGAGAGGGGAGTGGGGAGTTAGGAGTTAGGAGTGAGGAGTTAGGAGTGGGGATTGGAGATTGGGAGTTAGGAAGAATTTCTGCTCCTCTGCTCCCCTGCTCCTCTGCTCCCCTGCTCCCCTGCTCCCCTGCCAAGTTTTCCGAAGAATAGGCGTAAGAACTCCAGTTAATGTAGGCGCGGGCTAAATCTTCGTCATCTGTCCAGTTTTGTGATTCGATTAAACCTTGGAGTCCTGCGCCGTAAGCACCTGGGCGAGAACCAAAGATGCGATAGCGCGATCGCACCACGGCTTCTTCTAAAGTTAATCCTTGGCTTGTCCACAAATCCGTTTCTTGGCGAACTGCATCCGCTAGGGGATTTTGTTCTGACGGTTCATTTAAGTCTGCTACTGCTGATACTGCTCGATCGAATAAGTCAATTAAGTTGGGAAAAGCATCGCGGAAGAATCCCGAAATTCGCAAGGTGACATCTACACGGGGACGCCCCAAAATCGCTAGGGGCAAAATTTCAAAATCTACTACTCGCCGTGCTGCACCATCCCATACAGGTTGGACTCCGAGTAAAGCCAAGGCTTCGGCAATATCATCACCGCCTGTTCTCATGGTGGCTGTTCCCCACATTGATAAGCCTAGTGTTTTGGGATATTCGCCATGTTCTTGCGTGTAATATTCAACGAGGGTTTCAGCGGCTTTTCTGCCGATATCCCAAGCTGTTTCGGTGGGAATGGCGCGAATATCGACGGAATAAAAGTTTCTCCCTGTTGGTAGAACTTCTGGGCGGCCGCGTGTAGGTGCGCCAGATGGAGCGCTGGGGACATATCCGCCATCGAGTCCGTGTAATAAATGGGTGATTTCTCGATCGGTTTTTTGTAAGGCGGGAAGGAGGCGATCGCGTATCCAGGTAGAGACACGATTCATCGCGTCTGTGCTGGGGGAGGAGACGCGATGAATCGCGTCTGTACAAGAGGTTTGATTTATTAGTTGTTCTACTAGAAGGGCGGCGTGTTCTTCTAGGACTTCGACGATATCACCGAGGGTACGGCATTTTGTGCCATTGACTATTGAGTATTCACTGCTAGGCATTGACAAATCGGCTGTGAGGGGGTCGAAGTCTAGTCCCCAATCTTGAGCGATCGCACGGGTAATACCTGGAGAATGGCGATTGGGGATGCGAGCGATCGCTACTATTAAATCCCTCAATTGCCTTCCTTGGGGACATTGCCCAAAAATATGCAACCCGTCGCGGATTTGGGCTTCTTTCAATTCACAAAGATAACCACCGATGGAATTCAAAATTAAAGATTCAGACTTAAAAATTTCTGTTTCATTTTGGATTCCTAAATCTAGATGGAGATTTTCTTTGATTACCAGTTCGTGGATGCGATCGCGAATCACTGGCAAACGCGAAGGATCTAAACTGTCGGCTTCATAATACTCATCAATTAAATTTTCTAACTGTTGCAACGAACCGTAGAGTTCCGCGCGAGTCATTGGCGGCGTGAGGTGATCTATAATCACCGCTTGAGCGCGACGTTTGGCTTGGGAACCTTCACCAGGATCGTTGACAATAAACGGGTACAGGTGGGGAAGTGCGCCGAAAGCAACTTCTGGATAACAATTACTCGATAAAGCCACACTTTTACCGGGTAGCCATTCTAGATTTCCGTGTTTCCCTACATGAACTACAGCATCAGCACCAAAACATTCTCTTACCCAATAGTAGAAAGCTAAATAATCATGGGTTGGTTCTAAATCCGGCGCATGATAATTCAAACTGGGGTCATTATCATAACCTCTTGCTGGCTGAATTCCCACGAAGATGTTGCCGAGTTGAATTCCGGGAACGGGGAAAGAGGCGGAGGGGCAGGGGGGCAGGGGGGCAGGGGGGAATAATTCTTGATTGCTTCCCTGCTCTAAATTTCCCCACCTTTCAGTAATACCTTGCTGCACTGCTGGCGGTAATGAAGCGAAATATGCTTGATATTCTTCCCAAGAAACACTTTGGTGTACCGGAAGCGATTCTCTACCTTCTGGATCGTTGGTTACACCATCTGTCAGCCGTTGAATCAACTCGTCTCCTTGAGCAGGTGGATTTTCTACTTCATACCCAGCTTGACGTAAAGCTTGCAGGATTTCTACACAACTAGCGGGGGTGTCGAGTCCCACACCATTGGCGAGGCGGCCATTGCGGTTGGGGTAGTTTGCCAGAATCAGCGCAATTCGCCGTTCTTGGGGGGGTTTGGAACGGAGACGCGCCCAATTTGCTGCTAGTTTAGCAACAAACTCGATGCGATCGCTCACTGGTTCATAAATTACCACATCTGTCTCTAGATGGGGATTACGAGTTTGCAATGCTTTAAAAGACACAGCACGAGTAATAATTCGCCCATCTACTTCTGGTAGCGCCACATTCATCCCAATATCGCGGGGAGAAAGTCCTTGAAACTGTGACTCCCACTGTTCAATCGATCCGCCACTGAGGATTACCTGCAACACAGGCACATCTAATTTTTGCCAAAGTTCGGTTTGAGGTGTTTCGCTTTCCAAGCGTGCTAGAGAAAAACTGGTAGTATTTAGCAGCACAGCGATTGATTCGGCTTCTTTGGGTTGAAAAAATTCACTCAACTCAACTTGCACATCTGGTTCGCGCAATGAAGAAACAAATACTGGCACTGGTTGTAAATTTTTCTGTACCAAAGCTTCGCATAAAGCATCAATTACTTTAGTATTCCCCGCTAAATAATGAGCGCGGTAGAAAAGAATGCCAATTTTGGGGATTGGGCATTGCAACTCTTGAGCTTCTGAGGTGGATGAACGGAGTTCTGAGGTGGATTCATCCAGTTCAAAGGTGGATGAACGGAGTTCTAACTCTCCCCTGCCCCCCTGCCCCTCTGCCTCCCTGCCCCCCTGCTCCCCTGCTCCCCACTCCCCACTCCCTGCTCCCCACTCATACAATCCCACGCGCGGAATCGGCTGAGGTGGTGGAGGATTATATGCAGTTAATAAGCAACTATCGGAGATAAATTGCAGAGCATTAACAAAATTTTCCACGCCGCCTTCGCTAAAATACTGCCATACCTGGTTAACAATACCCAAAGGCACGGTAGACTGGGAGATTAAATCGGGATCGAAAGCGTCATCCCCTGGCATTACAATGAGGGTTCTACCATTACGTTGTACAATTTCTTGCACTACTTCTAATCCATAACCCCAGTAAGAACGTCCTCCTAGTAGGCGCAAAATAATTACTTGGGCAAGTTCCAAAACTTGCTCGCCGTAAGTATCTATGCTTAATTGTTGCTGCAACTGCAACAAGTTGGCGACTCTTAATGCAGGAAAGTTTGCAGGTAATTTTGTCACAGCAGCTGCCAAGGTTTGAATGTCAGTATCAGCAGCCGTAATCAAGACGAAAGGCGCGGGAGTTTGTTCTAAAAAAATTAAACCCTCTGACTGATTCCATCCACCCGATGTGCTACTTATACGATGCATAATCCTGTGTTACCGTTTTAAGTTATTGGTTAGTACATAATCAAAACAAACTTTTTTCCCTGGATTCAGCCCTCTCTTACCAAAATGATTGAAAATGCTTAGTTCTCCTGATTTGAGCTTTTCTCGAACCTTACCTATTGTTGTATTTAATCAGCTTGGGGAGTTGTTAGAACAGATGGCTCAAACGGTGGGAAGTGCCGTTTTGATACTGACAGAAGCTGCGTTAGTGCGGATTTACATACCTGTGGAGTGGCGAAGGCAAAGGTTTACATTAGTGGTTTCTGAGCAGTTTAGCGCCCTTTTAGTCGGAACATTTGAGCAAGGAAGCAGGGAAACAGAGGGGCAAGGAATTTACTCAGAAATCAATGCTCAGTTGACGTTTAATTTGGAGGCGATCGCTTCTTTTGTCTATGAATTGAGAGACTTGTTTGAGTGCGATTCTTATACTCACCAAAATCTCGAACGCTATCAGCAAATTATTAAACCCAATGACGCCACGCTCCAAAGTCAATTCACGCTGTTGTTATTAGAATATCTCCTAACTCAGCCAAACCAAGAAATAATAGCACCTCCAAGCCCAATTGATCCGGCAGTTTATATCTGTCAGCCGGTGGAAGATGCTTTAAAAAAACAGATTTCCCAAGAACGGTTGTTAAATCAGGTAACAACACAGATCCGCAAAAGCCTGGATTTGTCGGTCATTATGGCGACGGCAATTACACAGGTGCGTGAGTTTTTGGAATTAGACAGATTAGTAATTTATAAATTTGCAGCTTCTCAAGTAAATAGTCAACCATACCAGTCCGATCCTATTCCCTTCAATGAAACGGCACTGGCAACAGACATGGAACTATCGATTAGGGAATCTACCGAAATCTATTTTTCTATACACGAAAACAACAATCGACACTCGCCTTTTATATCAACAAATAATCAATCTCTACTAGGAGACTGCCAAAAGTATGGAGGTTATATTGTCTATGAAGCTCGTGCTACAGATGCTATTACATCGGTATTGAATTACACGGAAAAAAATTGCTTTGTCCGAACTTCTCAATGTTGGGAGAAGTATCGGCAAGGTTTTACTTTAGCTGTGGATGATGTCGAAAAAACTTATGCTCTAGAAGAGTGTTTGTTGAATTTTTTAAGGGAATGCCAAGTTAAGGCTAAGTTGGCTGCACCGATAATGTTTGAGGACAAACTGTGGGGATTGCTGATTGCTCATCAGTGCAATGAACCTCACCAGTGGAATGATAGCGAAAAAAACTTGCTGGTTGCGATCGCAGAACAATTAGCGATCGCAATTCACCAAGCTGAGTTAATGCAAACCCTCACCCAAGAAAAACAAAATCTCGAACAACGAGTTATTGAACGCACAATGGCTCTGCGTGATGCTCTCCTCGCTGCCGAAGCTGCTAGCCGGATTAGAAGTGAGTTTCTCGCTACTATCAGTCATGAATTGCTCACGCCTTTAACTTATGTGATTGGGATGTCTTCGACGTTATTACGCTGGCCTTTGGGTGAATTGAGCCAACGACAACGGGGTTATCTGCAAACAATCCACGATAGTGGAGAACATTTATTAGAAATGATTAATGACATTCTCGATTTATCGCAAATCGAGGCTGGTAAAACAGCTTTAAATATTTCGGAATTTTCTTTGGTGAATGTTGCCGAAAATGCTGTGAAGTCACTGCGAAAAAAAGCAACAAGCGAACAAATTAATCTTATACTTGATTTGCAAATCGATCCCAGGCGCGATCGTTTTACCGCTGATGCCGAACGAGTAAAACAAATTCTCTGGAATCTGTTAACTAATGCGATTAAATTCACCCCTGAAAGTGGCAGCGTTACTTTACGTCTCTGGGTGGAAGATGACACCGCTATTTTTCAAGTAGAAGATACCGGAATCGGTATTCCTGAAGAACAATTACCATTACTATTTGAGAAATTTCAGCAACTCGATACACCCTATCGCCGCCGCTATGAAGGCACTGGGCTGGGATTGGCTTTAACTAAACAACTCGTCGAACTCCATCGA
This sequence comes from Nostoc sp. PCC 9305, assembly GCF_963920915.1. Classification (NCBI taxonomy): domain Bacteria; kingdom Bacillati; phylum Cyanobacteriota; class Cyanophyceae; order Nostocales; family Nostocaceae; genus Nostoc; species Nostoc sp. PCC 9305. Next base: position 177 of record NZ_CAWUDN010000141.1, on the reverse strand, counting down.
GGTCGAATTGAAGTAGAATCAACTGTAAGTATAGGCTCTATTTTTACTGTATGGATACCAACTCAGGCAGTCAGAGTGGTGAGTTAGGAGTTAAGCAATAAACGCGATGAATCGCCGTCTTTGGGACTTCCAAATAAAAAAATATCCAATTAACTCCTGTGGGGTGGGCATCTTGCC
>NZ_CAWUDN010000140.1:0-16942 GCF_963920915.1 Nostoc sp. PCC 9305 | reverse complement strand
GGGGATCTAAACGCTGTGAGGCAACTCTCAAAGACTTGTGTATACACCGTAGCCTGTTAGGAGAGGGGAGCAAAAAGCCTAATTTTTCGTTGCTCCTCCCTCTCCTCGCAGGCTGGGTGGGTGAGGTCTGTCGAATTCACGTCAACTTAAGCTAAAAGCTTTGTCAAATCTCGTTTCTAGCCTCTAGGCTGGAAATGCACTTCAATTGCGGCTCTGCCGCCAGCAAGGGAGGCGGAGCCTCTAGGACAGCATTCCCAGTCTCAAACTGGGAACGAGACAACGAAACAATATCTAAAAGCTTTTTCTAGGCTGGCTTTCACGCTAAGTTGACACCAATGGCAAGATGCCCACCCCACAAAATTGGATAAGGCTTACCAGTTACCTACAGGTTGAGCAGTAGCACCCAACATTGAGGGATCGATTGAAATGCCTAATCCTTCAGCTACACGACGACCATAAGAAACATCTGCCCGGAAGAAGTGGCAAAGTTGGCGCATTTGGATGTCTTCCCTGGCTTGAGAGAGACTACCAACAATATTTTTAGCCAGACGCTCTTGCTGTTCAGGAGTTAGTAAACGATACAGATTACCTGCTTGGGTATAATCGTCGTTTCCTTCACGATGACTGTAACGATCGACTGTGACATCGCCCAAATGACTAGGTGGTTCTGCATAAGCTGGATTTTCTTTAGGCGTACCCGCAGCACTATTCGGTTCATAGTTAGGAACGCTACCGCCGTTGTTCCCCGGTGCCATAAAGCCATCTCGCTGATAATGCATCACTGGACATTTGGGCTGGTTGACGGGTAGTTGCTGATAGTTACCACCCAAGCGATACCGTTGAGCATCTGGGTAAGAAAAGATCCGAGCTTGCAGCATTTTGTCTGGAGAGAAACTAACGCCAGGAACCACTGCACTAGGGCTAAAAGCGGCTTGCTCAACTTCGGCGAAATAATTCTCTGGGTTACGATTTAGCTCTAATATCCCGACTTCAATTAAAGGATATTCTCCTTGTTTCCAAACTTTGGTCAAGTCAAAAGGATTGTCAGGATGTTTTTCCGCTTGCTCTTCGGTCATCACCTGAATACACATCCGCCACTTAGGATAGTCTTTGTTAGCGATCGCTTCAAACAAATCGTGAGTCGCATGATCGGGATCTTCGCCCTTAATCTTAGCCGATTCATCCTCTGTCAAGGTTTGATGCCCTTGCAGAGTCTTAAAGTGAAATTTACACCAGACGCGATCGCCCTCGGCATTAATTAAACTAAAGGTGTGGCTACCAAAACCGTCCATGTGTCGATGGGTTTTGGGAATTCCCCGATCTGAAAAGAGGATCGTCACTTGGTGAAGCGATTCTGGACTGAGTGACCAAAAATCCCACTTTGCATTCTGGTCTTTGCAATTGGTTTGGGGATTGCGCTTTTGGGTATGGATAAAATCAGGAAACTTCAAAGGGTCGCGGATGAAGAAAATCGGGGTATTGTTACCTACAAGATCCCAGTTACCCTCCTCAGTATAAAACTTGAGGGAAAAACCTCTAGGGTCGCGCTCGGCATCTGCTGAACCTTTTTCTCCTCCGACTGTAGAGAAACGCAAGAGAAGTTCCGTTTTCTTGCCAATTTCAGAAAAAAGTTTGGCTTTACTGTAGCGGGTGATGTCATTGGTAATAGTCAAAGTACCATGAGCAGCAGCACCTTTAGCGTGGACAACTCTTTCAGGAATACGTTCTCTGTTGAAATGAGCCAGCTTTTCTATAAGGTGGAAATCCTGCATTAATACAGGGCCACGCGCTCCAGCTGTAAGTGAGTTCTGGTTATCGCTAACTGGAATACCATCAGCAGTTGTCAAGTTTTGGGGTTCAGTCATGGTTTAAAGAAGCTCTCCATGTAAGTTACTCAGATTGCCCACAGTACATTTTAGTCAGTAGATGGATACCTACTGATAGAACAATCTAATTCATAGTCATAACGAGTTTATATATAAATCATACTCGATATGATTATGAATTGCCATAAATTTTTTTGTATTTTGGGAGGATATAGAGGCAATATACAGCCTCTATACTGCCTTTCAGGTATTTAAATGTTTGAGAATCAACGAGCAAACATCTGTCGCCTCAATTTGATGTTCGTCAACTAGGTGAGTTTGATGGGTGATAAATAGAGGCCCTTCATCTGGGGAAGTGGTGATGTTACCGTGAGAACCACGCACCAGGGAAGCATCCAGAGGAATCACATCCATCAGGTAGCGAAAACCCAGTTGTTTCTTAAGTAACTTGAGAGCAATTTTTCCTTGAGGAAATGTAATTTGCGGATCGAGGAAAAGTTCTACAGGATCGTAACCAGGCTTGCGGTGGATATCTACAGTTCTAGCAAAATCAGGCGCTTTGGCATCATCGAGCCAATAATAATAGGTAAACCAAGCGTTAGATTGTGCGATCGCCACCAACTCACCCGATCTAGGATGATTAAGATGGTAGGCTTGTTTTCCCTCTTCATCCAATACCTGCGCTACGCCTTCAGTCGCTTCTAAAAGCGATCGCACTTTTGGGATATATGCCGGATCGTTCACATACACATGGGCAATTTGATGATCGGCAACGGCAAAGGCAATACTAGCACCAAAATCGAGCAGTTCTCGCCCTAATTCTTCCCGCACAGCAATTAAACCATTTTCCCGTAGTACGCGGTTCAAATCCACAGCTTTAGAAACTGGCGTAATGCCATACTCAGAAAGAATAATTACCTGAGTATTACGTGCTTGAAAATATTCAATTAAATCACCACAAACAGCATCAATTTCTCGTAAATCTGCTTGAATCTGTGTTTTATTGTTACCAAATTTTTGCAGACAGTAATCTAAATGTGGTAAATAAACCAGTGATAATGTCGGGCTGTAACGTTCCTCAATCCACTTTGCGGAATTCGCAATCCATTGGCTAGAACTAATAGAAGTTTTTGGCCCCCAGAAATCGAACAGAGGGAAGTTTCCTAAATCAGATTGAATTTGCGATCGCACATCACTAGGATGGGTATAAATATCAGGTAATTTTCTCCCATCGGCGGGATACATTGGGCGCGGCGTAATCGCATAATCTGCTGTAGAGTACATGTTGTACCACCAAAAAAGGTTGGCACAAGTGAAAGTTGGATCAATTGATTTAGCTATTTCCCAAACTTTGGGAGCCTGCACTAGTTTATTAGATTGTCGCCAGAACTTAACTTCACATTCATCACGGAAGTACCAACCATTAGCGACAATTCCATGTTCATCAGGCAATTTTCCTGTTAAATAAGTAGCCTGAACTGAACAAGTTACAGCAGGTAACACTTTTCCTATAGAAGCTACCTGCCCCTTCGCAGCCCAAGAAGATAAAAACGGCGTATTTTCTCCTAGTAAACTGGGCGTTAATCCCACAACATTTATAACAACAGTTTTCTGCATAACTTTAATCCTTTTTTATACCAATTAAGAAACTAACTAAAAAAGCACAATAACGCATCTCTACAGATTTAAACTAGAAAAACCCGCTTAAATCTTAATTTATTAATTACGAATTACGAATTACGAATTACGAATTAATTTTAATACCCACTCATATTCTCGCTGAATAGAAGTCAGCAAATCTATTTTCATTTCCGATGGCAATACATCCCAAGTGTAAGTTTCAATTTCTAAATGTGAGCAAGCATTATTTGTCTGAAGTAGATTTAAAACAGTCGCGATGTCATCTTGGGTAGACTGCAAAATTTGATAATCATGAATAAAAATTGGTACATGAAAGTGAGTGCGCCATTCTTCAGCTAAAGATTTCTCTAAATGTGGTAATGCAGTTATTAAGTCAGGATAGTGATGGAGTGTACCATCGCTGCGACGTTCTATTACCTGGTGAAGATAGGTAGATTCAGCAAAAGGACGTAAGCGTTCAACTATCAAACTCCGCTTCTCAACCTCAGCAGGTATTTTTACTTTAATTGCAGCGCTGATTTGAATTTTGCCAATCTTAATTCCTGCTGATTGCAAACGTACAAATACAGATTGTGGTTCCTCATATTCGACCGAAAAATGGCAGGTGTCATAACAAACCCGAACGTGTTCTAGCAATTTAGTTTCTGCTAAATTCTGTTCAATATTTAGTTTTTCTGATAAATAATTACCGCCAATTGGCAATAAGCAATTTTGATAGAAGTCAATTATTTCTGAAGTATTTTCAATTAAACCATCCGGCTCAGGTTCTAAATCAATATGAAGTATCTTGCCTGTTTGTTCACGGATACGAATCATTTCTACAACAACTGATGCTATGTTCAAACAACTCTTTTTCAAAACAGTCTCGAAAGTTTTTTGGTCTTTTACCCACCAAGGTTTATAGGATAATGGTAGTGTAGAAATTCCGCCATCAAGTCCTTGGGGTAATAGACTAGCTAAAATGTGTGCCAAGTTTAATGTATAATTAACCCGTTCTTGTGTAGACCAATCTGGTGCATAAACTTGGTCTTTTACCACCTGTCGATGAAATCCGCCATAAGGGAATCCGTTTAAGGTGAAAACATATAAATCTTCTTGAGTCAGCCAAGCTTGAAATTTAGCTAAGTTATTACTTTCTAAAAGTTCTTTTGCAGCAACATCTGCTAACCTCAAGCCAATACCAAAAGGTTCTGTAGGCGATAAACGTGATTTGAGTTCGGGAATATACTTCTCTAAATTGGCAAAAACCTCTAGCCAACTTTCACCAGGATGAATATTGCTGCAATAAGTTAAATGAAACTTGCTGTCTTTTGTAATTTTCATTTTTTAGCTTTATCCCTTATATATGTAATCTGTTTTCTTTGGCTTCAACTATTTCACAAAATACTTGCTACATATTCATGGTTAGGGGCGCATAGATGTGCGCCCCTATAGCCAATTAATGGTATTACTGGGTGTATATATTCAAATTTAAGTAACAGCAAATACTTTTGCTAACTTCATCGAAATGGGTAACAAGATGAGAACGAATAAACCGTAATACAAACCAGCAAAACCAGATGCAACGGTTGCATCTAAGACTATTAGAGATAAAACACCTATTTTCACAGCATTGCGGATATTTTCGGCTATCGGTTCTCGCGCCGCTTTGATAAAGTTAGGCAAGATTCTGATAGCTAATAAAACAGCGAATGGTAGGGCTGCGATCGCTGTATACTCTTCTAATAATCCTAAAGCTAAAACTGCTGCCAAAACTATTGCAATTAGCAGTAGCGCAAGTACTCCCGTAATCTTCTTACCTCCGTGAACTTCACCCTGACTAATTGCGGTGATAGCAGCAATATAAACAACAGGAATCAGCGCTAAATACCAACGTTCTCCGATTATTTCTGGTACAGCACTTACACCTAATAATAAGTTACTGCCACGGCACAAACCCATATTTAAAGGGCCGAAAAAAGGATGATGCTTGGCGAGTGAGTTATAGAGGAGGCATGAAAGAGTGATAAAAATAGCGATCGCAGCACTCAAGAACGATACTTGAAAGGCAGCTATAATGCCGATTGCAAACAGTATACTCCCCAATAAAGTAGCATTTTGACGAGATACGCGACCACTGGGAATTGCTCTATTTGGTCGCTCTTTTGCATCTAATTCAGCATCAAAAACATCATTGAAAACTATACCACCACCGTATAAACCAGTTGTAGCCAATAACAACCAAGTTAATGGAATTAATATGGCAAAACTTGCTTCGCCATTAATTAATTTAGTAAAAATTATCCCAGAACCAGAAGCAGCAAAACCAAGAAGAATATCCGCCCAAGCAGTAACAATATTAGCAGGACGCATCAATTCCAGATAACCCCGCCAGCTTTGAAAATTTAAGCTTGCAACATTCACTTATCTGCCTCCGTATCTACTAATTTCTCAAAATAAACTGCATATTAATAGGACTTACGCAAAATATCTCTCAAGCTCTGATTTCTCTGTGTCCTCTGTGCCTCTGCGGTTCGTTATTCCGTAACTCGTGCGTAAGTTCTAATTAAGATGAAAATCTCTCTAGCAATGCCCAATGCCCCCTTATAACTTTCTACTCAATCAACACAAAATCTGAAACTGATTTGATTCCTGGTTCCTGTCCCCGTAGCACAGAATTACCACTGAACAGCTGACGCTGATCGATAGATTGGGGATTGAGCCAGTCTGATGCTTTCATCTGCCCAGTTTGACTGTAAGCAGCTAGAGCATTTTCATAACAAACTGCTCGCACGTGTTCTTCAGGAATGCCCCTATCTAACATCAACTGAGCTGTTTTCGGGACTGCTAACGGATCGCTGATACCCCAATCAGCGCTACTATCTACAATGATGCGACGAACGTTATCACGTCCCGCTACGCTATCGCATCCATATTTGCGGACAACTTCTACCATCCTGGCATTACCCATCTTCGTCTGTGGGTAAATCGTGAAAGCCGCCCAAAAACCCCGTCCTAATACTTCTTCAACAGTTTCTTCGTTGTTGTGATCGATAACTACTTGTGAGGGATCTAAACCATATTCAATACAGCGATCCATACTCCGACTAGCACCTGCCTTTTTATTGCGATGAGGAGTATGAATTAGTACCAACGTATCGAGTTCTTTCGCTAATTCTAACTGTTGACAAAAGTACTTATCTTCTGCTTCTGTCATATCGTCATAGCCAATTTCACCAATGGCAACAACTCCTTCTTTACAGGCATAAAGTGGTAGCAGTTCCATAACTTCATCTGCTAGCGCTTCGTTATTAGCTTCTTTCGGATTTAAGCCGATTGTGCAGTAGTGTTGGATGCCAAACTGACTAGCACGAAACCGTTCCCAGCCCACAAGACTACTGAAATAGTCCTTAAATGAGCCAGCGTTAGTTCGGGGTTGTCCTAACCAAAAGGCTGGTTCAATAACGGCGACAATTCCATATTCCCGCATTACTAAGTAATCGTAAGTAGTACGGGAACACATGTGAATGTGAGGATCGATAAACATCATGGTTTTAATAATTGGGCATTGGGATTAGGGGAGAGGTGACAGGTGACAGGGAATAGGGAATAGGAAATAATCTGTACCCTATAACCTGTAACCTATTCCCTTCTTCATTTGTAAACTGACAAGCGTTAGCGCAGCCCGCCGCAGGCATCGCGGCTAAAACTGCTCCAAGTCAGATTACCTTGTTGAATGGATGACTGTAAATCTGGGTAATGAGAAAGTAATGCTTGCGCTTGGGGTAAGGGAGACTCAGCACAAGCTAAGGCTGCTGCTTCTTGCTCGTCTATAGCCCCATTAGCCAGTACTTTTTCTAAATCTGTGATGATGGCGCTATCGGCAAACCGTCCTACAGGCCGCCAAAGTTCCGGCGTAACTGAGCGTTTAGCTGCCCAACGTTCATGGGCATAATCTGCCAACATCCTCGCCAATTCTGGGTTAGCACGCCGATCTAAACCCCAAATTAGATGCAACGGACTGCCGACAAACACAGCCTTTAGCACCATCTGATTCCAAGCAGCATTATCTAAATAATTCGCTGGATAAGGGTTACGTAGTGCTATAGCTTGGAATACATTACTCATATTGCTGCGGATTCCCTCAGCAGTACGGTGGCGATGTAACTCTGGATGTGGTAGCAGCGGCAAACTTTGGTAAAGAGCAACTAACTCACCCATATCGGCAGTGGAGAAGACTCGATCGAGCGATCGCACATAGCCCTCAGCATCATCATGGGGCAAAGCTAAAAGCAAAAGCGTGCGACCGGCTCGATCAACACTCCAATTACCAGGATACCAGCCGGGAATCAGATCCTCTGCTGCTTCCAAGTCCTGAAATGTTAGCTGTAAATCCTGTTTACCTAGATAACGCGGCACAGCACTAAAAGCCGTAAAAAACACTCGTTCAGCAGCGCCGCTTGCAATCTGTGCCTGCTTCTGTTCCAACCAAGTAAAAGCTTTCTCTGAAACAGACTTTAACAACCAGTGATGCAGTAATTTGTTTACTTTACTCATGATAAATTCAGGATAAGTTGCCCAACTTCTTTGTGACAACCAAGTATAAAATATAGCACTAAACTTGATTTTTTGGGTTTGAAGCAGTTAGATAATATACTACTAGAATTATAACTTCACTGAATCTATAAAAATATCCTGACTTTAAAGAAGATACTGTAAAGATACCATTTTGATTAGATAAATCATAAAATTATCTTACGGAAAAAAATTAGAATTTTATGTAATAATGATCTCCATTACTAAGCTCAGATATCAAGCATAAGCATTAATATAAATTGTAAATTCATGTTAATTTGAACTTTATCTGTTAGGCAAATACACTTCAAAAGTATGATTAGTTTATTAAATAGATTTGACTAGTAATTCATTTCAAAATTGAATTATAGAATGGATTTTCTTTGTCTACATTGCTGTTAATTTTAATTGCAATAGTGTATATATTTACAGGTAGTTAGAAAGTAATAATATTCAAATGGCTATTCAACAAAAAAGCGCTCTTAATCTACAACCAATTAACCAATGTGTTCGTGTTACCTTCAATTATGATGTTCACTTCACTAGAGGTCTGTTTCAGTTAGATAATCCTTTATTTGCACAAGCGATCGCCGCAGATGGGGAAACAACCCCAAAACAGGTGCTAGCGGTGGTAGATGGAGGATTTTTACAATATCAAGATGGGCTATTAAAAAAATTATCAGCTTATGCCCAATGTTATGAAGATATATTAACACTGAGCGGTGAGCCGATAGTAGTTCCAGGTGGAGAGGCAGTCAAGAACGATTCTAGATTTATAGATCAAATTCATCAACGGATCAATGCAGCTGGATTATGCCGTCACTCCTACGTCTTAGCAATTGGAGGTGGAGCTGTCCTAGACATGGCAGGATATGCAGCAACAACAGCTCACCGAGGAATTCGGCTGTTACGAGTACCGACAACAGTATTAGGGCAAAATGATTCGGGTGTAGGAGTCAAAAACGGAATCAATGCCTTTGGTAAGAAAAACTTTTTGGGTACATTCATGCCACCTTATGCTGTCTTGAATGACTTTGATTTTCTTACTAGCCTCGACGATCGAGATTGGCGATCGGGCATTGCAGAAGCGGTGAAAGTAGCGCTGATTAAAGATGCAGATTTCTTCGATTTCATTATGACTAATGCCGATAAATTGGCTAATCGAGACATGGACATAATGGAAAGACTGATTTATCGTTGTTCTCAGCTGCACTTAGAGCATATTGCTGGTAGTGGCGATCCCTTTGAAATGGGTTCATCACGTCCTTTAGACTTTGGACACTGGGCTGCTCACAAACTGGAACATTTAACTAATTACAGCCTACGTCATGGTGAAGCTGTAGCGATCGGCATTGCTTTAGATACAACCTATTCATATTTAACAGGGCAACTCTTACAATCTGAGTGGCAAAGGGTTCTAACTACACTCAAGAAATTAGGCTTTACTTTGTACGTATCGGCATTGACAGAGCAGTTAGATCGACTAGATCATCCGCATTGTCTGTTTAGGGGGCTTACCGAATTCCGCGAACATTTGGGAGGAAAATTGACAATTACCCTTCTACAAGGAATCGGAGAGGGAATTGAAGTTAATCACGTGGATTTGTCTTTGTATAGAGATGCTATTTTGATGCTGCAAGATTGGGAACTTTTGCATTAATTATCCATTGGGTACAATTAGCAGAAGCGATGTCTAGAAACAAGCCATTACACTAAAATGTGCTTGTTAATGCACAAATTTACACCTGGATGATTTATGCACCCAGAAACGCAAGACCTTATTAGTCGGTTTAGAAATTATACAGAAAATCGTCAGCCGTTTGTCTGGAATACAGAGAATAGGGGAGGACTGAATTGCTGGAATTTATTATTGTCCGAAGGCTTTGTTCAAACTACTGATTTCGATCAAGCGATCGCAACATGGAAAGGGATAGCACGTCGGGGGATGCCAACAGACCCAAAAGAGTATCCTGGATACAAGTACGCTTCTTCTCGGCGTGAGCGTAAAGATGATTCCTGGAGTCCTTATTTGCAATCACAGCAAAACCAGTACTACAACGCTCTAGCTTATTTTCTCAAAAGCAGCTTACAAAACCTTAGAGCCTACAGTCTTCGCAGCATTAATCGGAGCCTTAACGTTTCTTGGGCACAAGAATTTAAGATTTTTATCATCGTTGGTCAAACTTTCAGATTTAGAGTGGATCTGCCTTGCACCGACGGTTCCCGATCAGGTTTGGAATCGATACACGAACTCTTTCCATCCAGAACTTGCTTCATTAACTGTCTGTCAATCGACGAAGCCAGTCGCACGAGACATACATGAAAAAATTAGTAAGGTGCTTATAAAGTTAAAGCCGATAGAGTGTTACGGGTATTACGATTACGTCATCTACAACCACCAAATTTTTTGCACAATCTCCTCTGACGAAGCGATCGCAATCGAACTTGCCTTAAAAGCAGGAAAGATGTTTGATGACGATCCTTACTATTTCAAAGTTAAGTATGATGGAGGTTCATCGGAAAAACCTGTTACCCAATTCATGCGTAACAATTTCCAACAAATTCAACGATATATGTTTTGCTTTTGGGATGTTGGATATGGGTACAAGTTTGGTCTTACTGAACATGGAGATTGGGTTGGCTTGAAGTATTGGAGTTACATGGACTACAACCCTTAGTAGCCTAATAACCAAATTCGCTATAGCTCGATATTAAATCTGCGAAGTGTCCCATTTCATGCAGATAGCTAAATTATTTTTATAAAAGTGAAAAATTCTTAAACTATGCCTAATTGCGATTCTTTTATTATGCAAAAATATAGCTTAATTTTTAAAGCGATCGCAACTTCGCGGTTCTAAATTGCAAAATACCTTTTATTTCCTCTTCTTCTTCGTTGATAATGTGGTAAGTTTCTCAACTTTTATACTAAATTAAAGTTATCGTGAGTTAAAAAAGTTATGATGTCTTCGTTTCCCGTCAACGACGCTCAAAATAATTTGCAAGAGATCATCGACCAAGTTGCACAGGGTAAACCTGTAATCATTCGAGGCGATCGCGGTAATGCGATTCTGCTGGCGGAAAAAGATTGGTCTGCAATTCAAGAGACTCTTTACTTATTATCTGTCCCTGGAATGCGAGAATCTATAAAAGAAGCACTAGCAACCCCGATCCAAGAATGTGATGGGGAGTTGGAGTGGTGAGTCAGCAAGCTTCTGAGGAGCCACTTGCAAACCCCGAAGAAGCGATCTGGAGGTTGATTTACACAAAACAAGCACAAAAAGACGCGAAGAAATTAGCTTCTAGTAACTTAAAGGAAAAGGCCGAGGAATTACTCGCAGTCCTTAAAAAAAATCCTTTTCAAAATCCTCCACCCTATGAAAAGCTGGTTGGTGACTTATCAGGTGCTTATTCTCGTAGGATTAATATACAGCATCGGTTGGTATATGAGGTCATCGAATCCGAGCAAGTAGTCAAGATAATTCGGATGTGGACGCATTACGAGTAAGTTATCTCCTCAGCCCCCCTTGGTGTTCGCAATGAAAACCTCGATGCTCCCAAGCTTGCATATCTACATCAGTAAGCTTTGTGACATTTGAGCATTGCGGTTGAATAATTTGACTTAAAATCGCCCAAAATAAGCTGCGCGTTACATCTAATCCGGTTTTAGTCCAAGATTCCTGATTACCAGGAATACCCAATTCTTGAACAATTTCTGGCTCTACCCAAATACCATGAGCGCCCAAAAGAATCTGTGCCATCCATTTAGCTCTGGGTAAATGACTGAGCGAAGTAATCAACATGACTTTATGCACTCCCCAACGGCGCAGAATTGGAATACTATAATAAAAATTTTCAAAGGTAGAATTCGCGCAGTTTTCTAACCAAACGTTTTGTAACTCTGCTAATTCCGCCTCAAAAATTAACCGTATACAGGGATCTGGGGAACCATGAGAAATTAAAATTGGGGTTTGTGGGTATTGTTTTGCTAGTTGGGCAACATAAGTTTCTCGCCGAATACTGCCACCCAGCACAAAGAAGGCATCTATTGGCTGCGAAGAAGCAAAAACTAAGGTTATAGTAGTAAAAATCAGCCAAACACCCAGGACAACATACAATCCACCATTGAGTTTTTGTAACAATTGCCACAGATTAGCAGATTTTTTTTTAATAGAAATTAATGATTTGATGGTAAATTTGCGTTTCATGACTTAAGTAAGAAAAACTGATTTTATTGCTGTATGACAGTACTGCAATTCAGTGAGCAAAGTGCTATCTTATAAAAGTAATCTAGAATGCAAAGATGACGCTAATAAAAGTGTCACACGCTCAGTATAGCCTTCCGGAGTAGACTAACAAACTGAGAAATGATTGTTAATAACTAATGCGGCATTTTTGGCATCATTTAAGGATAAAAATGATGAAGGAGCATAGTTGATTCTGGGGTATAAAAACTTAAAAATTTCTGGAAAGCCTGATTGCTAAACTGTCAACAACACAATTATTCCAGCTAAGTATACATGAACCAATCTGCGAAAAGTTACTCACCGCTCCAAGTAGCCTTGATTGGTGGAGCGATCGCCACAACTGCTACCATGTCTGTGTTCGGGCCCGCTTGGACTCGTGGTGTCCGTGCTGCTCTAGCCCTACAAGACAGCCCAAAAGTGATAGTTGACCAAGTTTGGCAACTGGTAAATCATGAATATGTTGATGGCAAATTTAATCAACAAGATTGGCAAGCAACCAGGCAAAGCTTGTTGAGCAAAGACTACTCTTCTCGCGAAGAAGCATACACTGCCATCCGTGAAGCTTTACAAAAGTTGGGAGATCCTTACACTCGGTTCATGGATCCACAACAGTTTGAAGCTCTGACTAGCCAAACATCAGGGGAAGTCTCTGGTATCGGCGTTCGGATGGAAGTGAACGAAAAAACTCAGCGCCTCACCGTTGTCGAAGCCATAGAAAATTCTCCGGCACTGAAAGCTGGGATCAAAGCAGGCGATGAAATTTTGGCAATTGACGGCAAACCCACTCTCAAAATGAAAGTGGATGATGCTTCTAAGCTCATCCGCGGCAAAGCGGGTACTCCCATCAAGCTACGGTTGGGACGCCCAGGCCAAACTGCCTTTGATTTGAAGCTGACAAGGGCAAGTATTGAAGTCCCAACGGTACGCTATACCCTCAAGCAAGAAGGAAATCGCCGGGTTGGCTATATCCGTTTGCGAGAATTTAGCGCCCACGCCGCTGAACAGATGCAACGAGCCATCCGCGATTTGAACACTAAGAAAGTTGATTCTTATGTCTTGGATTTGCGGGGTAATCCTGGCGGTTTGTTGCAGGCGAGCATTGAAATTGCTCGGATGTGGTATAATGATGGCGGAATTGTCAAGACAGTAGACCGTGTGGGCGGCACTGAGGAAACTAAAGCTAATCGCACTGCTTTGACAAATCGTCCTTTGGCGGTCTTAGTGGATGGGAATTCAGCTAGTGCTAGCGAAATCCTCACAGGCGCACTCAAGGATAATAAGCGGGCGGTAGTCGTAGGTGGTCAAACTTTTGGCAAAGCCCTAGTGCAGTCAGTTCATGAACTCGCAGATGGTTCCGGCTTGGCTGTCACCATAGCCCATTACTACACCCCGGCGGGAACAGATATTAACCATAAAGGGATTGCCCCAGACATCAAGCTAGATTTGACAGAAGCACAAGAGCGTCAATTGGCTTCTAATCCAAATTTAATCGGAACTAAGAGCGATCCCCAATATGCTCGAGCGATCGCAATTCTATCAAATAACAACTTTGCCCAGCCGCCAGCAAATCAACCGACTCGACCCATGAGCCGCGCCGATAACCTGAAATTTTAAATTGACGCGAATGATTTGTTACCAGGTGTTTATATAGTAGTATTCCCAAATCCAGATTTTTGGAGTTATGAAAACTGCTTGATATGCCGTTCCAAGATTTTGGTTTGGGAATACTAGCTACTAACCCCATCTCCAAAATCTCAGATTTATGAATCATCAGCCAGTTGATACAACCGCTGCCACCAGATTTTTACCAATGGTGTCGGTGGTTGTTCCTATTTATAACGGTGAGGCGGATTTACCAGAGTTAATCAATTGTCTGTTGTCTCAAACTTACCCAAAAGACCGGGTAGAATACTTGTTGGTGGACAATAACAGTAGCGATCGCACTCTCTCCATCCTGAAAACATCTGCCGAAAATTGCCCGATTACAATTCGCCCCTTGAGCGAAACCCAAATTCAAAGCTCTTACGCTGCTCGTAATACTGGGATTCGCGCCGCTACGAGTGAAATTATCGTTTTTACAGATGCAGATTGTCGCCCACAACCGCAATGGTTAGATTCACTAATTCAGCCTTTTATCAACCCAGAAGTGATAATTGTTGCTGGTGAAATTTTGGCACTACCAGGCACAACTCTGCTAGAACAACACGCAGACCGTCAAGAAACTTTATCGCAAAAGCATACCCTGAACCATTCCTTTCGTCCCTATGGTCAAACAGCTAATTTGGCGATTCGACCCATTGCCTTTGAAAAAGTGGGTTTATTTCGTCCCTATCTGACTACTGGTGGTGATGCTGATATTTGTTGGCGGATTTTAGGGGAAAACATCGGGCGTTTAGAATTTGCCCCAAATGCGATCGTTCAGCACCGTCACCGCGCTACACTTCAAGAACTACAAAGTCAATGGCGGCGTTATGGACGCTCAAATCGCTATCTGCATGAACTGCATGGTGTAGATTTAATGCGAGAGATGACACCCAAAGAATACGGCTATCGTTTGGCACGTTGGTTATTGAAAGAACTACCAAGAGATATTAAAAAGGCGTTGGCGAAGCAAGCCACCCTTGTAGATTTATTAAGTACTCCCATTGGTTTGTTCACAGCTAGGGCGCGTACTGCTGGACAAAGAGATGCCAAGTTACCAGAGAATGCTAAGATAATTGCTCGACTGTAACGAAAAAAAAAGAGCATAGCTGATTTAGATGTGTAAATCTTGGTATAGAGACGTTGCAATTGCTAGTCTCTATAAAGGTTTTGAAATTATGCAAAATCATTTTCATATCTGAATTCAGTAACGCCTAAGCAAAAACATTCTTGTCAGTCCAGAAGCTTTGACTGAAACTCTTATTCTTTCTTTAGCTCACAAAAGCGAATGTATCTTAAGAAGTATTTTCAAAAGTAGGTAAAGCAAATATGCTGTTGTTAATGAACTTTTAACTTTATTACCTTGTATTGAATAAAATAAAAATTCCAGTAGGTAGGGCTTGTTGCCACTCAGCACTTTAGTCGTTATCAGACAAGCTTGTGGCACTAAATAGGGCTAAAAGTTGATTGAGGCTACACAAATTTGATTGCTTCCTCATTATTGAGAGATTAAGTTAGTAAATCAAAAAACCAAGTTCTGTCATTCATATTTATTTATAGAGTGTCCGCTCTTTCAAGTAACCTTCTCTCCTTACCTGCTCAATAGCGTTTGAAGTCTTGAAGAAAGCATGGGGTTTGCTTACCCTGCTCTTTTCATTCACAGCTACGCTTCATAGTTTTGTGAGTTGAGCAACATGAAAGTGGATGGATTTAATCAACAGATAGATAAATTGTGCTCACAGATACAGGGACTATTAAAATGCTATGGAACTAATCTGAACTCACACCAGGAGATGATAACAGAGGCTTTCGAGGAACTTAACACCGCAATGGAAGAACTATTAACAGCTTCCGAGGAGTTAAAGGTAACACGAGCGGCAGTAGAGAAAGAGCGCCAGCGTTACCAAGATTTGTTCGAGTTTGCTCCAGATGGTTACTTAGTAACTGATATCAACGGGACAATCCAAGAGGCTAACTATGTAGCAGCAACTTTGCTTGGTGTCCAACAAAAGTATTTAGTAGGTAAACCATTAATTCTTTTTATTGCTCAACAAGACCGCCAGTCCTTTAACTATCAAATAAACAATTTGCAAGAGATACTGAACTGGGAAATTCACTTACAGCCACGGAGAGGAAAGCCTTTCCCTGCTAATGTGAAAGCGTCTGTAGTATACGATCTTGAGGAAAAGCACCTTGGGTGGCGTTGGCTGCTGTGCAACATCAGTGAACGCAAACAAGCTGAAGAAATGTTGTACCGAGCTTACAGTGAGTTAGAAATACGGGTGGCGGAACGGACAGCGGAACTGGTAAAAGCAAACCAGAAATTGCTAAATGAAATTACAGAACGTAAAAGAGTCGAGTCACAACTACTGCACCTTGCTTTTCACGATACACTAACGGGTCTGGCAAACCGCGTTGCATTTATGAACCGCCTAAAACATGCGATAAATTATTCAAAACGGCATTCAGATTATCTATATGCTGTGCTATTTATCGACCTAGATCGGTTTAAGGTGATCAATGACAGTCTTGGACACCTAAATGGAGACCAATTGTTGCTTGCTATTGCAAGTAGATTAGAAATATGTGTACGCTCCATAGATACAGCGGCACGGCTTGGGGGAGACGAATTTACAATCCTGCTTGAGGGAATCCAGGATGTGTCAGATGCCATCAAAGTCGCTGAACGGATTCAGAAGGAACTGGCATTACCCTTTGAACTTGACGGACAAGAAGTCTTCATCACGGCAAGTATTGGCATCGCGTTGAGTTCGACAGTAGACTATCAACACCCAGAAGAACTGTTGAGGGATGCAGATACAGCAATGTATCGAGCCAAGGTGCTAGGCAGAGCGCGTTATGAGTTATTCAACTCAGATATGTATGCTGATGCTCTGGCGAGATTGCAGTTAGAGACTGATTTGCGCCGAGCAATTGAACGCGAAGAATTTCGGGTTTATTACCAACCGATTGTTTCGCTCACTAGTACAGCACGGCGGAAATAAGCCAAGTATTAGATGGCCAAGACTTTACCCT
>NZ_CAWUDN010000139.1:0-17225 GCF_963920915.1 Nostoc sp. PCC 9305 | reverse complement strand
GATTAACTCAGCCCTGCTGGGTCATTTTGTATGGCTTAGTCTAAACTCCAGTAGAGAACTTCCTGGATTGAAATCCAAACTCACAGAGATTTGTGATCCCGCAGAGATTGAATATGCCTTTACTCAAGGGTTTGGCAAGCTTGCTAAGATCATGTTCCGGTTAAGTTGATTCCCAATGTTGGGTCATAATTAACTTGATAATTTTCTAAATATTCATTTGCCTCCTTTGATGCCAACATCCTACCATCGGGGTGTAAGTTGAAATCAACCCCTGGCTTGAAACCTCCAAGAAAATAGTTTTTGAGTCATGCCTGTCGATACATCTTTTACGGCTTGTTGATAACTTTCCTTGCCTACGTATTCTTGCAAGAACCAAACAAAATTTACATACTCTACTTGCACGAGAGCTTCTTTGAGGATTATTGTCTCATCCTCTAATTGTGCTAGGGTTAGGATTTTTTGAATTTCTTGCAGATTTTGACAAGAAATTGCTTTTATCAACTGCTGTTTTAGGAGTTCATTTTGGTTTTTCATTTATCTCAATACTCAACGGCACTTCAGTTGGTAAAACAGATGCGTTCACTGCTGCATTGGGATTAACAAACTTAATTTTTCTTTCCCTTCACTACTTCTTTATAATTTTCTTTTAGTCTCAAAGTTTTGTATCCACATTCAACATTTTCTTGGATCAAACCTATTACTATCATACTTTTAGGATTTTGCGGGTAGATATATGGATACTTCTGTTGCCGTCAATTGATTTTTTATCCAACAGCGTATTGTATAGCTGCTTGAAATTTGGGTAAGGCACGAGAAATCATTTCTTCGCTGGCAGTAAGGGAAATCCGAAAGTAACCGGGTATTTCCTGGGGTGTACCTGGTAAAACAAATACATCGTGACTTGCCAGTAGTTCCGCAAAAGCACAGTCATCTTCCCAAGGAGATCGCACCAACAAAAAGAATGTTCCATCAGGGGTATGCAGTTGATAACCCATGCCTCGCAGCGACGAATCCATCCAATCTCGCTTTTTTTGTAAATGCTCGATATTTATGTTTATTTTTTCCAAGTCGCTTAGAGCATATTGCATTAGCACGCTAGGAAAACACCAACCAAAAGCACTTGCTTGTAACATAGCGATTACTCGCCTTATTTCTTCCCGTCTGGGCATAGTGGAGGGAAGAGCGATATATCCGATACGTTGACCGGGAGCCATTAAGGTTTTACTGTAACCATATACTAAGAAAGAAAATGGGTAAAACTGGGTCGGGCTGGGACAAGATTGGTGATCAAAAACAATGCGGCTGAAGGTTTCATCAGAAATCATGTAAATCACCTTGCCGTATAGTTTAGAAGCCTCAGCTAGTATAGTTGCCAAACCCTCTAGAGTCCTAGCTGAAAAAATCTTACCTGTAGGGTTGTGAGGTGAATTAACAATTATTGCCCGAGTTCGTTCGGTAATTGCTTCAGCGATCGCCTCCAAATTCATCTCGAAGGTGTTGGTATCTACAGGCACACCCACCGGAACCGCACCTGTAAAATGCACCATACGCCTATAACCTAACCACGGTGGAGTCAAAATAATTACCTCATCCCCTTCCCCAGCTACTATTTGCAGACAAATCGCCAAACCGACTAGAGTCCCATTAGTCATAAAAATATCTTCAGGCAATATAGAAAGTCCACGTTTCTCCTGAAGAGATGCAGATACAGTAACCCGTGATTCGGGAATATTTCCCTTGTAGCCATACCAACTGGAGTTTTGTGCTACACTCCAACGTTGCAGGGCTTCTACAAACCCTGGAAGTGGCATTTCATGAGCATCACCCAAGGAAAAATCAAGGCTTTCCGGCTCAGTTCGGCGACTCATATAGGTCGCTGAAGCGTAAAATTTACTTATAGGCGTTTGGTAATCTAATTTCTTCAATAACTGTGGTGATATGAAGTGAATTTTGCCTTCATCTGTCGTATCCGGCATAACCCCAGCCTTTGATTGCTATCTGATGCAGGCAGTATAGTCGTAATTGCATACATTAACAACAAGCGATCGCATCTAGATTATCTTCAAGTGCGATCATACTGGCATAGAAATCATCAACCTATCCCACTAATAACCAACTATTTGGGAACAGTAGTTGCGTTGAGTTCATCCCTTTTCCCTTTTCCCCTCTTGCTACTACCTTGTGTCACCTTCGGTTCTTCTTCTTGCTTACTAGAGTTGACCATTTTCATCAAGTGCTGATTTAGATAACTCTGCGCCGAAATGTACAAGCTTTCCCAAATCTCTTGATTGCGGCTGATTTTTGTACCGACTGTATTTCCTGCTGTTTTCTCTGACACCAAGTATTTGCGGAAATAGTTATTCCACAAGTGTTGCAGGAAATCTTCGGCAAATTCGTTAAAAGGAATAATCCATTTATAATCCTTGTCCAAAAATACTCGATAGGACGCAATTATTGGTAATGCCAGGTCAGTTGGCGCACCAAACCCGAATGAATACTTGCTGTCAGGCAACAACGTCGTTTTACGTATATCAATTGATGCTAGGTCGTTAGCACCCTTCCTTCTGGGGTTGCTGATATAGTCTTGGATTATTTCGTAGAGTCTTTGCTCTATCCACAGAGCATGAGTCAAGAGAGGCAGTAAAGCGGTTAATCTTTCCCTTTCTGCGTCTGTGATGTTACTTGGAAGACTCATCCCTGCTGGGTGTTTGGTTCGTTTATTGCCGTCGGGGTTGTATTTATTTCTGTCGAGGCAGTAAAGGAGCTTGAGCAAATGGGTGACATTGCACTGGGCATTTCTGGGAGCGCCGCTTTGGTTTTGATAATAAGCGATGCGGAATTTTCTATCTTCTTTCTGTTCTAACTGGGCTAAATACTGCTTGATGAATTTGTAATCACCCCTAGCGTTGACTTTGGAGCGAGAATCTACTGGCGTTGTCGTGTTGGAGGCCAGGGCTATATCTTTGGCTGATTCTTCAGTCAGCCCGATGTGAATCGTAACTTTTACTCTGGCTTCGGTTAAATTGTAGTTGTAATTTTTCGCTTGCTCAAAAGCTAAAACTGTATGCCCCCCGTTAATAATCCCATCACTACCTCCCTCGTTAGCTTCTAAGACTTCTAGCTCCAGTTCAGTTTTGTTCTTGACAGGCTTAACTTTATTGGCTGACAGAACGATTCCGCTATGACGAGAGAAGAATTTTGCAGGTTCGGTTGTCAGTGAATCGAACATTTGTCTGTAGGTCGCGCTTTTGCGGTTCGGTTCGCGGATGTTCGGTTCTAGCGGCAGGTCTATCGGGAAGCTGTCTACATGGGCGGTGGCGATGATGCAATTGGGGTTGGCTTGAAAATAGTTATCTATTTTTAGATTCCAAGTCTTGGGCATAGTTTGTTTTTAGCCGAGCGTCAAATTTCATGTTAACCCTACTATTGAGCTACAGATACCGGATTTATCTGGAGGGACGAATAAAAAATATATGAAATTGCCTAAGAAGAGTACATCAAATATACGCAAACTACGGTATTAGAGATAACATTGGATAGAAATTGAAAACTCTTTTTAAATGTATTACATGAAATGCCAATTGTTATTAAAAACTTTATTTACACAGATAAAAGTAGGTCATTGGTGGGTAAGTGCTTTATTATGGATGAGTTTAGCTACCCCAAGTCAAGCATCTGTAATACTGCGAATAGCAATCGAGAGGGGTGTTAATCAGGTAACAGTTGGCAGTTCTACAACTGCGTTGGTTAAAGATAGTGCTGGCCATACTCTCGGACAATTACCAGCAATGAGTTCATTTTATGCCTCTTCAGTTCCAGGCGGTGTGGCTTTAGATAAATGGCAGTCTGGTTTATTTTGGATTGAACCCACAGGTAATGGATTCGTTTACATTGGCGAACACTGGTATCGAGGCAGAACTCTTGTTGTACCAACAGAGAAAGGACTAACCGCCGTTAACTGGGTTGATGACCAAGAGTATCTCTACAGTGTTGTTGGTGGCGAAATGGATACTGAGTGGCCTGCTGAAGCTTTGAAAGCACAAGCAGTTGCCGCCCGGACTTTTGCTTTCTATGAGCGAGAAAAACAGCGCAATAATCCTGTTTACGATTTAGGTGATAGTCCAGATCACTGGCAAAATTATAAAGGAGTAATCAATGAAACTCCTAGTACTTATGCCGCCGTCGATGCTACTGATAAACAGGTACTCACTTATAAAGACAGTATTATTCTCTCAGTTTTTCATGATTGTTCTGGAGGACATACTGAAAATGTTGAAGATGTTTGGGGAAGCCACGAGCCTTACCTGCGTGCTGTTGAAGATTACGATCAAAATGTTAGCGAGTGCAAATGGGTAAAAACTTTCTCCCAAAGAGAAATTAGCGCTCTTGTTTCTAGTGTCGGCAATGTTTTAGATATGATTGCACAAACCTACTCACCTTTTGGTAGTGTTAAAGCCTTAAAAATCGTTGGTGATAAAGCAACCATTGTACTGCGTGGCGAAAAAGTACGTACAGCCCTCAAAATTAAAAGTACCCACTTTATCCTTACCAAAGCAGCAAATGGTAGTTTTGTACTTCTTGGACTTGGCTTTGGTCATGCTTTAGGTATGAGTCAATGGGGGGCATACAATTTAGCGAAAAGAGGAGTAAACTATCTGCAAATTTTAGGGCATTATTATCAAGGTGTAGCTTTAAGTACAATTAACCCTAAGTAAAATGAAATTAATATTTCTGGGATAATTTTGGTTGATCTAGATACTGATAAACTATCCGCGAAACTTGGCGTACAAATTCCCTTCCTCGCTCATCATCATGGGGTCTAATCACAAAAATACCTGCCAAGTAATGCTTTCCATTTGGCAAACTAATAATTCCTGCATCCCCAACCAAAAATCCAATATCTCCAGTTTTATGAGCAATAGTTCCACCTTTACCCACACCAGCTGCCAGCAACTTATTATTATGACAATGACGTAATACATCTATTACTTGGAACTGACTATCCTCTGAAATCAACTTATGTTGGTCAACTAAGGCTGACAACCTGACTAAATCTGCCGGACTAGTGGTGTTAGTACCTTTAAAGTCTCCTAACATATTGCGAATTACTGTGTTTTTTAGTCCCCAA
Organism: Nostoc sp. PCC 9305; assembly: GCF_963920915.1. Taxonomy (NCBI): domain Bacteria; kingdom Bacillati; phylum Cyanobacteriota; class Cyanophyceae; order Nostocales; family Nostocaceae; genus Nostoc; species Nostoc sp. PCC 9305. Next base: position 12,097 of record NZ_CAWUDN010000139.1, on the reverse strand, counting down.
GTGTGGAAACGCTGATTGAGTTTTGCTTTTGTGCCTAGACGATCGATAATCATGTTACTAGCAGTATTATCACTAATCGTAATCATTTTGTTAACAGTTTCCATTACACTCAGTTTGATTCCTGCTCGTTTATACTGTAAGTCACCGGAACCACTCGCTACTAAGTCACGCCGCATCACTAGCTTTTCATCAAGTTTGATTTTACCCGCATCTACTTGTTCAAATAAAGCAATTAAAATTGGATATTTAATAGTACTAGCTGCCGGAAATACTTTTTCGCCATCAATATTCAAATAATTTCCTGTTTCTACATCTAAGAAAAACATTCCCGGTTTGAGAAAACTGTAATGAGCCATTAATGCTCTAACTTGAGACTTTAATTCTGGCATCTCTTTGCCTAATGGGATGATTCCACCAAATAAAGAAGGCTCGTTTATATTCGTGAAAATCTCTGGTTGCTTGAGTTGAGGAATCAAATTTCTCTGTATACTGACTCTGCTTGGATAGTTAGCCAATAAATAATTCCAATCCTTTGCTGACTCTAAATGACTCCGATTATCATCAAATATTTGAGATTTGATATCAGCCGCTAAACTGGGTGATGTTATTAATACAGTACTCATAATAGTTAGGAGAAAATTGCGTAATCTCATGGAGTTATTTTCAGGATAAACTTATTTATTCGGTGGTTTTTTGGATTGATGCAGAACATCTATAACCTACTTGCTAAAACATAGTAAGATTAGTTTGCAATGTCAGTCTTAATAAAGACTCTACTGGTAGTCAAATAGAATTACTATGTTCTGGATTTGCTAGATTACTCATTGACAGCTAATCTGAATTGATGATTCCAAGATTATTACATACTTAGTTGATAGAAATATTACAAGGTGATGACGAAAGTGTGTTTATTTAGATAATTGTATTGAAACCCAAGCAAATCCATTCTATAAAGTACAGGTTTTCTAAATATGAACAAGAGAATCTAACACGAATAGTGGATTGACTAGGGCAGAGTGTTTATCAGGGTCTTTAACAGAATCAATCTTAACCTAGTAAATTGGACAATAAGCAATCGCACTCTTGGCAATACATAAATAGATAGCTATACTTTCTCTGAAGACAAGCAGATAAAAATTCTAACTTCCGATCAGCACGATGACTGATTATTTGACTATTTTTTTAGGTATTTTTACGTGATTAATAATAAGCAGAGTCTTTGGACTCCAGGGAAATTAGTTGGGCTGCTTATCTTATGTGGTGGTTTTAGTCTGAGTTTAATCATCTTGAGCAAAATAAATCGTTTTCAGTTGGAATCAAAACAGACTCTAAATGTAAATAATGTAGCGGCAAATGTCGTCACTCAACAACGAGTTGAGGAATTCAAGACAGCGATGCTTAAAAGCTGGCAGGAGGAAGCACAAGTAAAGGGTTTTTCTGACTCTATTCCATCAAGTTTTCAAGGTGCGATAATTGAATCAGCAAAACTCTCTCCCGAACGGAAAGTCATTGCTCTCACCTTTGATGATGGACCCTGGCCTGAAAGTACAGCACAAGTGTTAGATATCCTGAAAAAAAATCAGATCAAAGGGACATTTTTTGTGGTTGGAGAGAATGTCAAAAATTTTCCCAACTTACTCAAGCAGGAAATTGCTGAAGGTCATGTGATTGGCAACCACACTTGGCATCATTGGTATCAATTCTTGAATCCACAAGCTGCTGCTTATGAAATTGACCACACCGAAGATATTATTTTTAAAACTACAGGCTTAAAAACAAATTTATTTCGACCACCCGGAGGAGTGATGCATAATGGCGTAGTTGACTACGCTAGAAATAGTAAATACGCTATTATTTTGTGGTCATCTGACTCTGTAGACTATTCCCGTCCTGCTGTTCCCAAATTAATCGGCAATGTATTCAGAGAGGCAAAACCTGGTGGAATTGTATTGATGCATGATGGTGGTGGTAATCGTTCTAGGACTGTACAGGCTTTACCAGAAATTATTGCCAATTTTCGCAATCAGGGCTATCGCTTTGTCATCATCCCCGAACTCTTACAAATTCAAGATAAAAACCAAAAATTCATCGTAAATAAAAAATAAAGTAACCTTGCTTCTTTATTCAAATTGTATAATTACTTCTTATCTTGGTAGTAATTCAAGCAAAATTAGAGCTTTAATCAAGTTATTATATAGCCGAGCCGCCCTAGTTAGTTTTTCTCAGGTCGGTTTCGTAGAGGTGCAGTTCGTCCATCATAAAACTGCCTTTGGAGATTGCTCAGTTCTATCCATACGACTTCAAAAATTAAGCTCTTTCTCAAGCATTTTTGATGTTTTTTTATCTTGATTACCAACTATTAGCTTAATTTTACCTAGTAGTCTGACCATTAGTCGCTCATAAGCGACCGCACAGTGACTTGTAATTCCTTTAAGTTGATTGTTCGTTACCAACTTCGTGGAAAGCCACCAATGCCTCTTCTAAGTGGTTAAAAAACCGATTAGCTCCGATTAAATCTGTCAGCCCGTCCCGCTCGAACTGGACTTTTACCTCCGGCGACAGACCGGACACGACAAAAGTTACGTTCTGAAGGGATAATTCCTTGACGACATCCCGAATCGTTTGCGATGCAGAGTAGTCGATTTCAGTAATTGCTCTGGACTCCAGAATAAACCACCGCACGGGTGATTCCGCATTTTTCACGAGATTTTGCACCTCCTCTGAAAAGAAGCTGGCGTTAGCATAAAACAAGTCTCTACTAAACCGATAAACGATCAGACCAGATGCTGATACACTGCCGATACGTACAGGAATCGGCTGCCATAATCTCTGAGCATCGGGAATAATGATGGCTGAATGCGGTCGGTAACTATGACGCACATGCAAAATCAGCGACAAAATAATTGCTAAAACAATGCCCTCTTTAACACCGATAAAAACAACTGTAGCAGTAGTAACGAGCGCAAGATAAAACTCCTCACGATGGGTCGAAAATATTGCCCGCATCCCCTGAATGTCAATCAATTTTAATCCAATCAAAAATACAATTGCTGCTAAAACCGCATTCGGCAAATAGCTAATTGGTTGAGTGAAGAAGAGGATGACTATTAACACCACTGCTACTGTAGTCAGTTGAGCTACTTGGCTTTGTCCTCCTGCTGTGTCAACAATTTCAGTTTTGGTCGGGCTACCATTCACCACAAAGGTTCCACTCACCCCCGCCGCCAGATTCGCCAGAGCTAGACCCTCAAGGTCAATATTTTCTTTAAAATCCTCGTTGTATCGGAAGGCGTAAGCGCGTGAGGTCGCTGCACTTTGGGCAATAATGACGATACAGCACGATAGGGCAATGCCAAATAATTGTGGAATTTCACTCAGAGCAACAGTTGGCAATCCAAAGGATGGCAGTCCGCTAGGGATAGATCCAACTACCATAACACCATGACTGGCAAAGTTAAACAGCCAACTGGCAATAATTGCTACTATTACAGCCAGCAACGCACCTGGAAATTTTGGAAGCAATCTGTCGCATAGTTTAATGGTAATCAAGACCGCTAGAGAAATAGCGATCGCTAATGGGTTAGCATGGGGCAGACCTTCAAAGGTATTAATGATTTGCTGGATTGGATTATTCCCCCCGCCTTTTAAATCCAACAATCCAGCTAATTGACCGATCGCTACTTGAATTCCTACCCCAGTCAAGAAACCTACCAACACGGTACGCGACAGAAAATCCGCTAAGAAACCCAGTCTAAACAGGCGTGCTAACAGTAAAAGTCCAGCTACTAAAATGGCAACTAATTCTGAATACGCTAAATATTGGGAACTCCCCAACGCTGCCAAGCCTGATAGCCCAGCCGCCAGGATTGCAGCTGTTGCAGAGTCGGCTGCGACCACTAAATGGCGAGAAGATCCAAAGAGCGCAAACGCCAAGGCTGGAAGAATAAGTGTATAAAGACCTGTGGCAATGGGCGTTCCGGCAATCTTTGTGTATCCCATGACTTCAGGAATGCCCAGTGCTGCTAGCACAATACCCGCAACGATATCATTCCCAATTGTGGCTCCTGTCAAAGGTAAAATTCCCTGAAACAGGCGAAATCGCTTTTTACTTGGATGCTGGGCTGTATTTGCGTTCAATTTCTTCATTATTTCGGATTGAAATCCTTGTCCAAAATTATTCCTCGATTGCCTTAATCTGCCCTGCCGCAACTGCATCAGCTAGTGCTTTGTAATCCTCCTCGGTCTGATCGGCGTAGGCTACTGCAAAATTAGCGATCGCCCGCTCAAATGTGTCACTTTGACCGAGATAACCACTAATAATGAATCGATTCTCCGAACGGGCATGACTCCGCGTCAGTGCCCAACCACATAAATGGGAGTAGCCCCTCAAATCCGTCTCCGACATTCCTTCAATCTCGACGGAAGTTTTCATATCTCTGAGTTGTCGTAGGTAGAAGTCATGCCCACTATCGCCTTTTGTCCAGCCCAGGAAGATATCGCTTGCTTCTTGCATCAGATGCTGTCCTGCTACAACCCGTTGGGCATGGTTCTCATAACTACTTTTCCCGGCATAGGGTTCCAGTACTGAAGCACGAGCTTCTTTAATTTGTAGAAATAAAGGGTCATTATCCCCTGTCACCAGCAGGGCAACACCACAGCGTGTACCGACACTGCCAACACCCACTACCTTCATTGCTACATCAACAATCTGATATTGGTCTAGTAAAATACGGGAATCTTCACGTAGGGTTTTCCGATATTTATGAAAAACGGATAACATCTCTGATGCTTGCGGATCTCCAGGTGACGGATGGAATAATAAGGGAGGATTGTCAATAAAACGGCGCTGTCCTTTCACCGTTTCAGTTAATTTGTGCAGATCCAAAACAGGGTTGAACGCCCTTGCTTTTTTCACTTCACTTTTGACAATATTTAGTTCTTTAGTGTGAGTAGTAAAGGTGAGTAGCGATTCCACCCCAATGTGGGCATACCATACCTCCAGAGCAGTCATTTGGGCGTACTCATTTATATGTTCTCGGTAAGACTGCACAGATGCCATCGCTGCTGCCCGACTGATTTTGTCTCTTAGTTTGAGGTATCTACCTGCCACCACAATGCTTGTAGCTAAACGCTTAACATCCCATTCCCAAGGGGCTGAAAGGGTTTCGTCGAAGTCATTGACATCAAAGACGAGGTTTCTCTCTGGTGTACCGTATCCACCAAAGTTGGACAAATGGCAGTCTCCACAAGTCTGTACTTTGATTCCAGTCTTGGGAGTTTCGCTCAGATCGGCTGCCATGATATTCGCTGCCCCCCTCAGAAATGCAAAAGGAGATGCCAGCATTCGTCCATACCGCATCGGTACTAATTCCAGCAATCTTCCTTGGTTGGATTCCTCCAGCAGCGCAACTGAGTCAGGACGATTGGGGGCAGGTTTCCACTCTTCATGGCTAGATCGCGGCACTCGATCCCGTAGGGCTTTTCCCATCGCGCTACCTTCAGCACGAGAGAGCCACTGTGAAGATAAGTTCTGATTTTGCATTTAGGGTTGACCCATCAGTGAGAGGTTAAAGCTATCTAGCTCTTGTCAATAAGTAATAGTAATTGATTGATATTATCTAGAATATTGGGTTCGTCAACAAAATTTTTAAGTTAGCGATACCGAACTAACAGCCTGTCTCCACTGGGGTTTAGACTAGATTTTCAACTGCTATATAGCGGGAGAAGGTGCATTGCTCCTCCCCCTCTACCCATACACGATTATCATTCTTATTAAGGGGATTTTGAGTCTTTTAACTGATTGATAACTTTATCTTAATCTATCACAGATGTAACTATATCTACTTTCTAGACTCTTACTCTTTTTAGTAATGCATAGCCAAAAGGCGATTGCTCAAAACCCTGAGACAACAAATCATCCGGCTATGTCTTTACCACTCAAGTAATTCATAGCTCTGGGTTTTCTTTTTTTGAGAGGGACTACTGATTTCTTGGGTGCTTGTGGCGGACGGCATTTCTCACAGTAGAGCGGTCGCACACCAAAAGTTTCTCGTTGTGTGGGTTGTTCGCACTGCTTACATACGAAGTTGAAAACACGGGTATGAATTTCCCGCTTGTGCGCTCTGACAGTGTACTCTCTGACTTGGATTTCTTTGCTTGCCATTGCTTATTGCAATTAGTAACTTTTTGGATCTTAGCCTTTGCTAAGAAGATTTCAATGCTCTGGGTAAACATAATCACCCGTTTTGTGAATGGGAATATGGCTACGCCAAAACCAGAGTGAGAGTTGCAACGACCAAACCCAACTGCAACGCCTCACTAGATTGAAAAATCACAAACATTTGGAGTTAATCATGGATATCCAAGCTACTCTCACCCTGACGATCCAAGTAGTCGTTATGAGCTTTGTTGCGCTGATGGTTTTCGATTTCATGAATAGTTTGTGGGTTGTACCCTTACCGCCATTCGGATGGCAACTACCAGTTATTGAACAGCCCACAGTTTTCGCAACAGCATCACAACCTACTCCAAGGGCGATCGCATTTGAGAATATTTCCGACCCTTGGACTTTAGAACTACAATCCCCTGACCATTCTGTTCCCACGCCAGCAGCTATAATCCCTTTGCCCAGACTCCGACTACTCCCACCTGCCAAAGTACAACCGACCAAACCCAAGCGGACTAAAGCAAAATCCTCCACGTCTAAGAAATTCGCCTCAACTAGTACTAAGCACCAGTCCACCAAGCCACGCAAGATAACTGGAAAGTACCAAAAAAATTATAGTTAACCCGTCCTTAGCTCAAACAATTGTAGATTGCCGAGAGGATAAGAGAATTGACGATAGCGACGCGGAAAGCGACTGTGCGTAGCGTCTTTTAGATTTATTCCACCCACTTGACTGCTGGGCTTGTACCAAAAACATTCAATCTCCAATCTTCTCGGTCAAACGGCTACGCCAAACCGAAAGTGATGTATTCATATAATAGATATGGTCAGCCTTATAGCCACGCAAGGAACTCTGTTTGACCTAGAAACAGTTCTGGATTATGGGCAATCAATCCTCAACGCTGCTCAAGAACTCACCAAATCACTGATTGAGCAACGGACTATCTCCACCAGGACAATCCAAGCTCAGATGAATCGCTACTTTCTAGGCACTGCCGCGTCTGGTGTATGGCAATGGAAAGATGCTTACGAGGCAGTGGAAGTAGCGCAAATATTATATCTGCGTCAAAAAGGTTATAAGCTTTTATTAGAGTCGCCGCTAACAGTATTATTGGAATTGGAGAAGTTAGTAGCCCTCTGCCCGACGCATACTCGCCGTAGTGAAGAGTCAGTAAACCTTCAGCAATTCTCCACGCCTCTGCCGCTTGCTTATCTGGTAGCCAAAGCAGGATTTATACAAGCTACTGATTTGATTCTGGAGCCAAGTGCCGGAACTGGTTTATTAGCACAAATGGCTAAACTGCACAGTGCAAGTCTGATGCTAAACGAGCTTGCACCCGATAGAAGTAAGATTCTGCGGCGATTATTCCCTGGCACACCATTATTCTCTGTAAACGCGGAACAAATTAACGACTATCTGGTTGGCAAGACTCAGCCCTCAGTTGTGCTGATGAATCCACCTTTCTCTGCATCTCCCAAAATCAACAGTCGCAACCCCGACGCAACTAAGAGCCACATCAACTCGGCATTGCAAAGACTGGCTGACGGTGGACGGCTGGTAACAATTACTGCTAACTGGTTTTCTCCGGCTAACCCAAGCTGGCGAGAGACTTTTGTTAGGTGGCACTCGGAAGCACGAGTTTTAATGTCGGTCGGGGTTAACGGCAAGGTTTACTCAAAACATGGTACGCAAATTGACACCAGAATCACAGTAATTGACAAGGTTCCGGCTGACTCCAGCGAAATTCCTTGCATTACCGAAACTTTAAATCTGCCTGAAATACTGGCACTGATTCAGCAATTGCCTGGGCGTTCGTCTTTGACGTTGCCGCAGGCATCGCAATGGAATGCTGCAACTATTAAAGCTGCTGTCGTTGCAGCGAAGGTTGTTAAACTGCCAACGAAGCGTACAGCGATCGCTTTACCAAAACCCTCCGCAGAAATTCCAGATGTGGTTATTCTGGAATATGAAGTTGTCGAGTGGTCTGCAAATGATGGACTCAAAGATACTTTATATGAAACCTATCGCCCACAACGAGTCCGAATCAAGGACGCTTTACCTCACCCCTCGCTTCTTTGTGAAAGTGCAGCCCTAGCACTTGTCTCGCCACCAGCACCAACTTACAAACCGCATCTTCCTAGCAACATTATCACACAAGGCTTGTTGTCAGAGGCACAACTTGAAAGCGTGATTTACGCAGGTCAGGCGCACTGTGAATTTCTGTCTGGGTCTTATATTGTTGATGATTCTTGGGATAATGTGACTGTTGCGGCTCAAGGCGAAGAAAATGCTGTAAAATTTCGTCGTGGCTGGTTTCTTGGCGATGGGACAGGTGCGGGGAAAGGAAGACAATGTGCAGGAATCATCCTCGACAACTGGTGTCAGGAACGAAGAAAAGCAATCTGGGTATCCAAAAGTTCTGCCTTAATTGAAGATGCCCGTAGAGACTGGTGTGCTTTAGGAGGTAGTGAAAAAGATATTATCGACCTGGGCAACATCAAACTTGGCGATCCAATTCCCTTCACCCAAGGTATTCTCTTCTGCACATACTCAACTCTACGTTCTCAAAAGAACGGCAAAAGTCGGCTCAAGCAAATTGTTGAATGGGCAGGTAAGGACTTTGAGGGAGCGATCGCCTTTGACGAGTGCCATGCAATGGGCAACGCGATGGCGCAGGAAGGTAAACTCGGTATGGTTGCAGCATCCCAGCAAGGCATTGTTGGGCTGCGGTTGCAAAACGCTTTACCGCAGGCACGGGTTGTCTATGTCTCCGCGACTGGAGCAACTAAAGTCTCAAATCTCTCATACGCCAATCGCCTGGGACTTTGGCAGACTGGGGATTTTCCGTTTACCTCCCGTGAGGATTTTGTAGAATCCATTGAGGGCGGTGGTATCGCCGCGATGGAAGTGGTCGCCAGGGATCTCAAGGCTTTGGGACTCTATCTGGCGCGGAGTCTCTCGTTTGAGGGAGTGGAGTATCAGACTCTCGAAATTGAGTTAACGCCCACGCAGGAACGGAGTTATAACAGCTACTCCGATGCTTTTCAGGTTATTCATAATAATTTAGAAAAAGCGTTAGAAGCTTGTAATATCTCTGGCGCAAAAACGTACAATCGTGCTGCTAAGATGTCTGCCAACTCGCAGTTTGAGTCACACAAGCAAAGATTCTTCAATCATCTGCTGACCGGGATGAAATGCCCTACCCTGATCAAAGCGATTGAGCAGGATCTAGCCCAAGGTCTTGCAATTGTCATTCAAATAGTTTCGACTAATGAAGAACTTTTGAAACGACGACTTGATGAAGTTCCTGCTTCGGAATGGAAGGATCTCAATCTTGACTTGACCCCACGAGAATATGTCATGGACTACTTGATGAGTGCGTTTCCTGTTCATCTCCATTCCATCCATTCAACCGTTGATGGAGAAGAAAAATCCGAGCCGGTCTTTGACGCTGATGGCTCTCCAGTTATTTCACAAGAAGCTGTAGCTTTGAGAGATGCCTTAGTCGATAAGTTAGCATGTCTTGATCCCATCCCCGGCGCATTAGAACAATTGCTGTGGCATTTTGGTCACAAGCAAGTGGCTGAGGTAACTGGTCGCAGTAAGCGAGTTCTCAAAGATGAATCTGGACGTTTGTTTGTTGATTCACGCGGTGCTGGCGCGAATATTGCTGAAACTGCTGCGTTTATGCAGGGAGACAAACAAATCCTCATTTTCAGTGACGCTGGCGGGACAGGCAGAAGTTATCATGCCGATTTAAACGCTGCGAATCGTAAAAGGCGATCGCACTACCTGCTTGAAGCCGGATGGAGAGCAGACAACGCAATCCAAGGACTTGGGCGATCGCATCGCACAAACCAAGCATCAGCACCCGTGTTCAGACCTGTTACCACTAATGTCATCGGTGAACGCCGCTTTATCTCAACCATTGCTCGAAGGCTCGATAGCTTGGGCGCTCTTACTCGTGGTCAACGGCAGACGGGTGGCAATGGGATATTTGAGGCTAAGGATAACCTTGAATCTCAGTATGCAGAGTATGCCTTGTACGAACTGTTCAAGCAAATAGGCATCACCGTGCCAAAACGGGAAAATTGTACGCTAAGGCTGAAACCATTATCACCTAAGCATTTCAGCGATACTTATTTTCTTTAACCCGCAAAGGACGCAACTGGTCAAAACTGGTCGCCTGTTTCAAATTCCAGACATAATCACCAGTGAGATTGATATGCTCCCAACCCAACGGTGACAAATGTTGCAAATGTTCTTCAGGAATATTCATCCCTTGTTCCTGCAAATAATCCACGGCTTTTTCTAAGTACACCGTATTCCACAGAACAATAGCAGCAATCACCAAATTCAACCCACTAGCCCGATAAAACTGGTCTTCATAAGAGCGATCGCGAATCTCACCCAGACGATTAAAAAACACCACCCTTTTCAGAGTATGTTTGGCCTCACCCTTGTTTAGACCCGCTGTAGCCCGTCGCCGCAGTTCTGGACTCTGCAACCAGGAGAGAGTAAACAAAGTCCGCTCAATTCTTCCCAACTCCCGCAAAGCTAGAGCTAAACGATTCTGCCGAGGATAGGAAGCTAATTTCCTTAACATCAAAGAAGCAGTCACCGTCCCCGTCCGAATTGAACTAGCAAGGCGTAGAATTTCATCCCAAGATTCCTGAATTAATTTCACATTAATCTTGTCACCGAGGAGGGGTGCCAAAGGCGAAACAGGAGAACTAGGTTCAAAAGTATACAATTTCTTATCAGGTAAATCGCGCATTCGAGGTGCAAATCTAAATCCCAGCAAATGGCACATTGCGAAGACATGCTCGGTATAGCCACTTGTATCCGTATAATGCTCCTGAATCTGTAAATCACTCTCGTGATACAACAAACCATCCAAAACGTGAGTTGCATCCCTAATCGTGGCGTTAATTACCTTAACGTGAAAAGGGGCATACTGGTCGGAAATATGCGTGTAAAAAATCACGCTTCTATCCTTACCATACTTGGCATTGATCTCTTCATTAAAACTGCGATGTCCGCCTGCTTTAAAGCGTTGACCATCAGAAGAAGATGTTGTGCCATCACCCCAATAAGCAGCAAATGGTATCTGTGCATGAAAATTTACTACCTCAGCTAAAGCCTTGGAATAAGTTTCATCCCGAATATACCAATCCGCCACCCAAGCTAAACGCTCAAAGGACATTCCTTGAGTTGCGTCAGCCATCCGCGTTAAACCTAAATTAATACCATCAGCAAGCAGGGCACTTAACAAAACAACTTTATCGGATACTTGTTCTCCTGAATGTAAATGCGTAAAATGCTTAGTAAATTGTGTCCAAGAATCAACTTCTACCAACAAATCGGTCAACTTAATTCTTGGCAGTAAACTATGAACTTTTCTGCTGAATTCATCAACCTCCTTTGGGACAGTATTGGTGAGAGGAGTGATAATTAATAGCTCGTTTTCTATCCTGACATCAACCAGCTTATTCTCTACAATCATTGAAGAAACAAGCGCTAATTGTTCAGACAATTCAAGTGAGCGTTGTTCAATATAGGTAGTAAAATCCGTTGCTACTGCTACAGGTATAGTGTTAGAAGAACGCATTGACTGCCATGAGCTATCCGGTAACAGATAATCCTCAAAATCTTGGAACTGTTTCGAGCCTGCTACCCAAATATCCCCAGAACGCAAACCACTACGTAACTCAGCTAAAGCACACATCTCATAGTAGTGACGGTCAATAGTATCGTCCTTAATTACGTGTTTTAACCAACGAGGTTTAACGAAACTAGTGTCCGTAGATTCCGGCACTTTTCGACCTCCTGATATATTTAATTCTTTAATGACCTCCAAAGCTTTTATCACTGCTAAGTAGGTGGGCGGAAAAATTTACAACTGTGTAACGAAAAGTTAAGTAGAAGAT